>JAIROD010000760.1 GCA_031257725.1 Planctomycetaceae bacterium
TTCTCAGTCTTTATCAATCATTCGGCGACGATGCAAAACGGCAACGTAACGAATTGAGTACTGTAGCGGATCAACAGGCATTGGCACTTCTTGCAAATTACGATAAACAATTTCTTGCCGATCGTCTCTATGAACCGAACCAAACAACGTTATCGGCATGGAATGGTCGCGGTTCAATTGTTGTACCGTTATTAGGACTGGCAGTGGAAGGAGAAATGGATGTCTATTTAATGTTACGAAGGCAACGGCTTAAGTATTGGAAAAACCGTATTGATCCGATTCTCACTTATCTTTTAAATCGTAACGATTTATCGGCTTCGGATGAAGACGCGGCACGAATAGAATGTTGGAAAGTGATTCGGGAAGGAGTTGAACAATATGATGCTCAAACTCCGAACAATCCGGTCACGCAATTGGAACAGTTCATAAAAGTCAAATTATCGAAACAAGAAAATGAACCGCTTTCTCCGTCCTCTAATTGGTTTTATCAACGAATGTATGAATTAGACAAAGCTGCACGGGAGTGGAAACAAAGTCAAGCCGAACTCGATTTTTTCGTCCGATGGAGCAAAGCGGCTGCATTTTTCAATACGTACTTGAAAGGTCGGTTTCCTTTTGTTGCGGATCATTTTGCTCAATCCCCTTCGGCTGCACCTGATGCGGTTCGGACATTTTATTCGTTACTTCCTGAAATGCCGGCGCAACCTGTTTCTTGGATAATACCGTCTGATTACATTAATTTTTACGAAACAATAAATAAAATAAAACCAATCTTTTTTGGAAAATTGTCGGCATCGAATGCAATACCTGATATTATTGTATCGATTAAATATCACATTACCAATCCGTTGGAAAATGGTCACTCGTGGATACTTGATCAATCGCTTCAACTGGATCATCAAGAACTTTCTATACGCAATGGTATTACGGAAGGCGTGTGGAAATTTGGTTCACCGATGCGGTTTACGTTACAATGGGCGAAAGACGGCGGTGTTATTCCTGCTTCGGTGCCGGAACATCGGCAGGCAACACTTCAGGACATGCGGGTTGTTTATGATTATTCGTCTTCGTGGAGTTTGTTCGTTTTTATTGCGGAAAACATCCAACCGGTTTTAGAAAAAGATTCGGCGGGCGATGTCAATCGAATAAGCAATTTACTGGTTTTTGAAGTTCCAACCCAATCGATTGAAACTAATCATTCTAATCATTCCAATAAAAATGTCACAAATTTATCCCGAACTTTTGTACAAATTCAGCTTGCTAAAATCGGCAATGACGGAAACAAAGAAGATATTATGCTTCCGTGCTGTTTTCCTGATTGGATGCCGGCGGAAAGAAACATAAAACGTTTTGAGATACCGGAAAAACAAATGGAAATTCCGGTATTGAATCCTTCTGACACGCATCAAAAACAGAAAACGCCGTCTGTTCCGCCGCCGCCTGTAGCTAAAATAATTGAACAAGAATGTCTGCCGTCTCAATTCCTATTTCCACAATTATTACAAAAATTGCAGAAGCGAAAAGTACGAAATTTTCAGGAATTTTCACTTCCTCCTCTTAACAAAGGTGAAATTTTTCAGGGTTGGATTGATAATTCGGTTGATTTACCTGTACAATCACCTATTTCCGCTCCAATACTTGTACTGCCTGACCATCAACAATGAAACATTTATTTGATCTTGAAACAATTTTAAAACCGATTGATGGAGTGGAATCGTGTGGAGTTTATCTCTTTTACGATCCGATTTATGATTCAATTCAGGAGGCACGGCGTGAGGAGGATGCGTCTTTACCTCAAGGAGTTTGGGAACATCAGTTAAAGCAAGCGGATTGGGAGCGTGTTTTATTGCTTTGCTGTGAAACATTAACTTTCCAATCGAAGGATTTACAAATCGCTGTTTGGGGAACGGAAGCGGCAACAGTTCTTTTTGGTGTAAACGGTTTATTGGAGGGGATAGTGATGATTCGTTCGTTGGCAATACAATTTTGGGACAATATTCATCCGCAATTACAACCTAATGATATAGAGAGACGTTGTGCGCCGTTGGAATGGTGTGATTCTGTTTTTTGCCAACGGTTACGCCAAACACCGCTTGTTGAACAGTGCCAATTTAACGAACAGATTTTTTCATGGAATGATTGGAACGACGCGGAATATCGGGAACAAATTCAAATGCATTCGGCTAAACCGCAAATGATCGAAGAAAAAATCCGCATTTTGAACGCGATTGACGTAACTAAAACGACTTTTTATCTTAATTTATCGGAAACATTGATTAGGTTGGATCGTGAATTGGCAACACTCCACGATTTCCTGCACAAAAAATTAGGCGATGCGGCTCCTTCGTTGTTTCAATTACGGTTGGAAGTTGAAAAAATAAGGAATTTAGTAAGCAAATGGCTTATTGAACGAAAAGGAATTGAGCCAAACAAACAATCTGAAATAAAACCGGAACAAGGGGAATTAATGATGACGAATGAAAATCCCGCAAATTTTTCTGAACAAAATTCTGCTGAAAAGGAATTAATTGTTACTAATTCTAGTGTATTGAAGACACGTCAAGATGCGTATTTATTATTGGAACAGGCAGCGGAAATTCTGATGCAATGCGAACCGCATAGTCCTGTTCCTTATTTAGTGCGACGGTTGGTTGCTTGGAAAAACAAATCGCTTTACGACATGATGAAAGAACTCACACAACGCGGTGTCGATTATTATTTGTTGCTTAAATTGTTTTCCGACATAGATTAGGATTTTTTCGTACAAAATAAGATGATTGAAAAAAATGTAATTATTCAGTGGAATATTCCTGATTATTTCGGATTTGGGGGAGAGTGGATAGCCCCTGCAAACCTTATTTTCACCTTATTTTCCGAACAAAACAACCTTAGTAGCAAGAATTACACCAGAAACCAAACCTTATTACCTTATTGTTCCTTTTTTTAATAA
>JAIROD010000810.1 GCA_031257725.1 Planctomycetaceae bacterium
GGTCTTTTCTAGGAACGCGGGCGTCTCGCCCGCAACCATAAAATAACGTTCCGTCGTTCTATGCAGTCGGGACGACTGCGTTCCTAAAACAACCCATTTCTACCCGTTTACAGTATAATTACGAAGTTCTTGTGAGAGTTGTCATTATTCTACAGAAATGTAGAAACCGCAATTTTGGGGCGTAGCCTACAACAAAAAAGTAGGAAATTGGTATTCGCTAATTCGACTCAATATTATCGATAACTCCTTTGATAAAAAGGATTAACGATAATTATCTTTATTTTAATCGAGAATGGCATTGTATTTGACGTTGTAAAATTAAGAAAGTAAGAATTTGTAATATTTCAGTTTTCCACCAACATCTCGTCCCTAACGTGGCGGGAATATTCATTATCACAAAAAACAATTACTGAATAATTACAAAAAAATTTTTTACCCCCCGTATTGCCCCCCAAACAATATCTGGTAAATTGTTGGGCGTTAGAAATTTTTAGAGTTCTAACTCTGTTTTGAATCTAAAATTTCTAACTCCCGTCTGGTGTAGGCGGGATCTCACAATAACACCTTTTTAAGAAAGGAAAAAGTATGTTCGTGCAAAAGTTTTTTACCATGATTGTCACTCAGACAATTCTAATGCTGTTCAGTTTAAAACTGTTCAGCGGGGTCACCTTTTCCCTTCGGAAATCGCGTTTATTTCCGAAAACAAATGTTAAAATAGGGGGGGGGGGGGGCTTTGGGAAAGGATTCACCCTCGTTGAGCTTCTGGTGGTCATTGCGATCATCGGAGTTCTGGTCGGTTTGCTGTTGCCAGCCGTGCAAATGGCAAGAGAAGCCGCAAGAAGAATCCAATGTTCAAACAACTTAAAGCAGGTTGCATTAGCAAATCATAATTTTTATGATTCGCATAATGAATTTCCAAAACTAACAGGAGTTCGGCAAGGTTGCGGTAGATGTCCCTTTGCTGCCGGTTTTTCGGCTCAAACGGGAATTCTTCCCTTTTTGGAACAAACAACGATTTTGGAGCAGATTCGTGAACCTTATCTCGAGTGGGCAGATCAAGTACCAATCTGTTGGACCAATTCCAATATATTTCGCCGGATTATGCCGCCATGTCAGGAAGCCGCAAAAACAAAAATTGCAGGATTTCGGTGTCCTTCCGATTCTGCAGCAGGAATCTTTGATGCGTTTTGTTTCAACGGTACAAACTACTATACCGGTGCTGACAGTTCGACTCTTAATACGGATTCCAATAGTGATCCAACTCCAACTGCCGGAATCAATTACATGGCATGTTATGGATCAGGAACCGGTTACAATTACGATCCGAATTTCCTAAACGATGGTATATTTTCATTACGCATCGCACGGACATTCGACATGATTACCGATGGAACCAGCAATACCGTATTATACAGTGAAGCCATCATCGGTGACGGCACTCACGGTAATACCGATACGGATCCAACTATTCCTTATTTGCGTTCCGCTTATATTTCGCAAACTTACCGAGGCAGTTTCGCGGATGCCAATCCGGGTGCCTCCGCCGGCGGAAGCAATGTTTATGCCGACGACAGTTTGGATATTGGTTCGCTTTGTTCTTCGGCAGTCGATTCGTGGGAAGGTTGGCGCGGAACTTCGTGGATGCAAAGTCGAACCGCTTTAACCGGATTCATGACATTCAGCTCCCCTAATCCCAATCATCCTGATTGGAGTACCAACAACGGTATTGGTTTTTTCGCCGCACGGTCTTTCCATACCGGCGGAGTTAATACCGCTTTTGCCGACGGAAGTGTCAGTTTCACTTCCAATACTGTTGACAATAAACACTGGAAACGTATGGGATCAATGAATGATGGCGGTGCTGATTTGCCACAGTAAGTTGCATCTTTTCCGGTAAAGGGAACCGGATTTGACCATGACCATTGAAAAACTTCACGGTCAATCCGGCTCCGATTTTTCAAACAATTTTTATTACAAACCATGTTTCGTGTATTTTATTATTCACTTTTGATTCTGTCGATTTGTTTCGTTGCTGCCGGTTGTCGGCGACTTCCGCCGGTGCCGGAAGGGCTTCCGAAACTTTATCCGTGTAAAATTTCCGTAACTTTCGGCGGAGAAAAGATGGAAAATGTAACTGTATCACTTGTATCAAAAGACCCAAATTTCAGATGGAAATCGGGAGGTAAAACGGACAAAAACGGAGTTGCTGAACTGCGGACATCCTTTGCCTATCCGGGTGTTCCCGAAGGGATATTTACCGTTTCATTTTCTAAGACTCAAGATCCGCCCGGCGGTAATACGCTTGAAGCGATGACTCCTACTTCGTTGATTCCGTTGAAATACACTGCGGATCAATCAACGGAAACGGTCGAAATCAAACCGGGTAAAAATGACTTTTCCTTTACACTCGACGGCGGCAAAGAACGGTTTCCGCTTCCAGAAGGAAATATCCGAATCAAAAAATGAATCGTTGTTAAAAAATCAGTAATTTTCAGTGACATTTTTGTATTCATATCGTTTGAATAATTCAATTCCCTGCGGGACTGACTGGAAACAGTGAATCAAACAGGAAAAATATTGATATAAAAAATTCACTGAAATATGATAAAAATCGTAATATATCAGTGGAATTTTTCGGAGATTGAAGTTTATTTTTTACCACCCCTAGCCCCTCCGAAGGAGGGGAATTATTCCCCTCCTTCGGAGGGGCTAGGGGTGGTCATTCGG
>JAIROD010000818.1 GCA_031257725.1 Planctomycetaceae bacterium
GTCTATTTTAATTTTTATTAGTCCTGCAAGGACGACACTTTATTAACCGTATGCTTTAGCATACGGATAAGGCAAACACACCACAAAGTCCCGCAGGGACGACACTTTATTGGATAAATGTATTCGATTTCTGTTTGGAAATTTTTAATTGTCTGAACGAAGAGTTTTAAAATTACCATAGTCACCTCAATCATTGTTCGGACAACATTTTAAAAAGTGTCGTCCCTGCGGGACTTTATATTTTAGACATTTTATCCGTAAGCTAAAGCATACGGTTAATAAAGTGTCATCCCTGCGGGATTAAACTAGGTAATCATTCAAATCAAATGCAATTTGTACATGAACGGTAAGAAAACGGATTGATTGTAAAATAGACAGTTACCAATAGTGATCAATGAGATAAATTTGTGTTTCATTCCATTTTTAAATTTTCCCCTTGTAACTATTAACTAACATCAGTCTTCTTTTGCCATACGGATTACTTCATCAATAGACGTAATTCCGTACAAAACTTTGCGCCAACCGTTTTCGCGGAGCGTCATCATTCCGGCATTCCGTGCGGCTTTCTTAATCTCATTCGATTGCCGTCCCATACTGGCCAAAAGCCGGACTTCTTCTGTTGCAATAAGTAATTCGTAAAGAGCAATTCGTCCTGAATAACCCGTGTGACGGCATTCACGGCAACCAACCGGACGATAAGTATCAATTTTTTCGTCCATTATTTTTTGGTACGGAAAATCGTTTGGAATTTCCGACGGAATCGGTTCAAACTTTTCTTTGCAATGCGGACAAAGCCGCCGCACTAATCGTTGCGCCATAATTCCTTCAACAGTTGTCCCGATTAAAAACGGTTCAATACCCATATCGACCATTCGTGTAAATGCTCCGGCAGCGTCATTGGTGTGTAGTGTACTGAAAACCAGATGCCCCGTCAATGAGGCTTGAATTGCATTTTCCGCCGTTTCCAAATCGCGGATTTCACCAACCAACACCACATCAGGATCATGACGTAAAATCGCCCGAAGACTTGCCGCAAACGTTAATCCGACTTTGGTGTGAACCTGAATTTGATTGATTCCGTCCAGTTGATACTCAATCGGGTCTTCCGTTGTAATAATTTTCGTTGCTTCATCCTTAATCTCATTAAGCGCACTATAAAGCGTGGTCGTTTTACCGGAACCGGTTGGACCCGTTACGAGAATAATTCCGTGCGGCTGTTTAATCAGTTTTAGAAATTGTTCGTAAATGTCTTCATCCATTCCAACGCCGCGAAGAGTGAAATCCATTCGGTCTTTGTCAAGAATACGCATGACAATTCCTTCGCCGTGTAACATTGGAATAATCGAAAGCCGTAAATCAATTTCACGGCCGGAAACTTTCAATTTGATTCGTCCGTCCTGCGGAATCCGTTTTTCGGCAATATTCAGATGCGCCATAATTTTAAGCCGACTGACAATCGCCGACTGAAAACGATTAATTTCCGACGGCATCGGTTGCGTTTGAAGAACACCGTCAATTCGGTAACGAACCTTCATACCGGATTCTTGTGCTTCAATATGAATATCGCTTGCCCGCACTTCAACCGCTTCGGTCAAAATTTCATTGACCAGCCGAACCACTGACGCTTCCTGAGCAAGTTGGGCATCACCGCTTTGATCCCACTCAATTTCATCAAGAACTTCGACATTGTCTTCAGCAACAACCTGAGCCATAAGACCGTCAATCGTTTCCGCTCCAACACCGAGATGTGATTTAATGAGTTTACCGAGTTCAGCCGGCAGCGCAACAACCGGAATGACCGGTTGACCGGTGGCGGCGGTAACCGCGTCCATCGCGTGTAACTCCAACGGGTTCGATGTCGCGACCAAAAGCGAACCGTCCTCGTCAATCCCAACCGGAAAAATATTGTAACGATGAATTAGTTTTGCGGAAAAACCGTCGAGAACGGAATGTTCAATCTGACTTTTGGCAAGATCAACAAATCGCAAACGAAGTGTTGCCGCAAGTTCCTGATACGCTTTTTCCTCCGTCCGCACCCCAAGCGCAGGAAGAACCGATTGAAGCCGCCCCTCGTTACGCAACGACTCCCGAACAATTTGAAGTTGGGTCGGATTCAAACCAACAACATCATGAATCTCTGTAAAAACAATCATCAAATTTTATTCAAAAAAAGGTACGATATTTTTCACCCGCCCATTTAACGGTTGTCCAAAAACGAACAAACGGTTTTTGTGCCAAATAATCTGAAATCCATCGGTCAAATTCCAATAATGAAATATCGGAAAGTTTATCCATATCCTCTATAAACGTATCAATAACTTTTTTACGAGCGGAAATAAAATGTTCGGAGTCTAAATTTAATATTCGAATGGTATCATTAGCATTCTGATTCTTTCCGGTTATTTTACCACGATCTGAATAAGTAAATAAATCTTCACAATTTTCATTCAACGGAGAAATCGGAATCACCTTGCCGCCTTTTTTCGTACCGCATGATTGTGTGTAATTACAAGAACAAAAAATATTTTCATAACTGGATGCCCAATGTGCAAACTGCGAATTTCCTTTGGGTAAAAAATGTTCAATATGGCAGCGATCATTCGTAATTCGTTCTTCACAGTAACAACAAATCTCGCCTTGTTCTGTCAAAAGTAAGTCCTTGATTTTTTGTTTCAATTCTTCCGCTTTATTATCGGATTTATCGGCTGACCAACCTCCTCGTTGTTGCCAACGTCTAAAAAGATTTTGTGTGTTTTTATTGTTATCTTTGATAATGTGTTTCATTTTCCTAGTTTTTCTTTTCGATGAATAAGCAGTTCGATTTTGGCGTATTCGGGAATATCTTTTGCTTTGGTTTCCAATTCATTTTTAAGATTTTTGGCTTCAGTAAGATTGCCGTTGTCAATAGCCTCAAAAATTCGGTCGAGTTGTTTTTCAACAAATTCGTTGCGATTTTTAGTCTCCATAATGTCCGGCAAAATAACTTCGCTTGTTTGTCCAAATGTTTCATAACTTGGCGGGAATGCTTCAATTCCATTTTCACCGTCTTGAAGACAAATAATATTTTCGCTGCGGATTTCACCTAAAATTTGCGGCGAATGAGTTGAAACGATAAATTGGCAATTCGGAAAAATTTCGGTTAATTTCGGTAAAATCATTCGTTGCCATTGCGGGTGAAGATGCAAGTCAATTTCATCAATCAGAACAATCCCTTCACCTTCAAGCGGATTTTCAAGAGAGGGATTCGCAATTGCTAATCGTTGCGATAAATCGCCGACTACGGCAATAAGACATTTTTCACCGTCGGATAATTGAGATATTTCAAGAGAATTACCATTTTTATCAACAACAAGACTACGTGATTTTTTTTCAACACGCAATGATGAAAAACCGTCAAGAACACCAACAACAGCATTTTGTATCGCTTTTTTTTGAGAACAAAATCGTTTTGAAAAAGAATCTTGGAAAATTTCATTATTGTTGTTACTTGAATAAAAACATTCCCGTATTCGGTCAAAAAACGAACGAAAATCTAACGCATTGTCTAAAGTTCCTTCCAAAGCATCAAGTTGATTGACAGCAGGATGAAAACGGTGTATTCGTTCCGACACATCGGAAATGGTACGATTCGCCGGATAATAAACAACAAGGGGAAAATTTAATGATACATTATGATCAACAACAATTTCTCGTTTTCGTTGAGCGGCAATATTTCCAAAGGCAGGTTCTGTTTCTGAAGTTTGATTTGTTTCCGAATAATGCATATTCAACAGATATTCCTCCTTAAACATTTCGCAATACAATCCGGCAAAAATATGATTTGTTCCTTTACGTATATCGCTATACTTTATTGGCAAAGTATTTCCGTCCGAAAAAATCGGTGAACGTGAAAAAATCATCGCTATCATCTCCAACACGCTTGATTTTCCAGCACCGTTGTTACCGATAAAGACGTTCAATTTCGGATGAAGTTCCAACTCCATCTTGTGAATACCGCGAAAATTTTTAATAAGAATTTTTTTAATGTACATAATTGTTTGTTCTTTTTTTTGTGTGTGTAAATGTTATAAAATGACGATTAAGTATCAGCGGCATATTTTATTGTTGTCCAAAAAGGCGTAAATTTGTTTTCGGAATTGCGTTTTAAAATGTGATTGAGCCAAACTTCAAATTCATTGTTTGTCAATTCAATTTTGTTATTTTTTGTTTCCTGATATACCGCCAAACGTTTTTCACGTAACACTTTGGAACCATTGAGATTCAGAATACGGATTGTTTCATTGGCTTCGGTAAATTTATTACTGTTTTTTTGCGGTAAAATTGCTCCGGTTTCTTCATCGTAAATAAAATGGAGTTCACAATCCGCGTCCAACGGAGAAATCGGAAGTTTCCGATTTTTTTGCGCATGTCCGCAAGTTTGAGGTTCACCTCTTGGATTTTCGGGACAAGAATAAAGCATGTTCCCATATTCTAAAATTAATTCGGGATGTTGTTTTCGATCTAACAAATGTGCAATATGACCATGATTCATCGTAACTCTATTTTCACAAAAACAACAAATAGCCCCTTGTTCTTCTAACAGTATTCTTTTAACTGATTGTTTTATCGGTTTGCTGTCAAAAGTTTCCCAATCCGGCGGCGTTTGCCAATTCAATTTCCAATCACTAAATTCTTTTGGTTCTTTATTTTTTATTATTCGTTTCATTTACCGACAATCTCCTTTCGTGAAAGGCGTAAATCCAAACGGACTAATTCCGGAATATCGACGGCTTGTCGGCGTAATTCGTTGAGATATTGTTTCGCATTTTCAAGTTCACCTTGTTCGAGAGCCGCTGAAACGGCACTGATTTTTTCTTTTATCGAAAAATCACGTTCCGGCGTTTTCATGATATCCTCAAGTAAGACATCCGATGTTTGACCGTAAATTTCATACGACGGTACTCGATATTCAATTCCATTTTCACCGTCTTGAAGACAAATAATATTTTCGCTGCGGATTTCACCTAAAATTTGCGGAGAATGAGTTGAAACGATAAATTGGCAATTCGGAAAAATTTCGGTTAATTTCGGTAAAATCATTCGTTGCCATTGCGGGTGAAGATGCAAGTCTATTTCGTCAATCAGAACAATCCCTTCACCTTCAAGCGGATTTTCACGTTCCGGATTTGCAATTGCCAAACGTCGGGCAATATCTCCAACCAATGCCAACAAACATTTTTCGCCGTCTGATAATTGCTCAATTCGTAATTCCTTGCCGTTTTTCATAACAACCATTCGTAACGGATTGCGGCGGCGAACTCGGACTTCGTGCATGGAATTTCCAAGAAAAGCGTTGATGGCGTTACGCACGGATTGTACTTCAAGATCATTATTTGAATTGCGGTCATCCGCTTTGGTTTCGTTTTCAAGGTCTTCACGATTCCGAAACCATTCAAAAAATTCTAAAAATTTCGTTTCTGTTAAAGCATCAATATAAGCGTCTGTTTTTTTGAAATTTCTATTCATCCACGCTTTCAACGGAACTTCTTTAACCACTCGATTAGCACGATAATAAATGAGAACAGCAAAATTATCAGTAACATCACCCCCGTAAAGATGTTTCATAAGAGAAGTTTCACGGTCAAATACACTTTGTGTTCCGACAAGATTATTTGTTTTTTGTTGTTGTTGCTGTTTGGGCTGTTCATTTTTACCATGAGCCTGAAGAATCAAGGGAAAATCTTTTAAGTTGTTACTGGAAAGAATGCAGGACAATTCCGATCTGGTTTCACCAACAGAAATTTCAAACGCAGGAAAATCATCGTCGGAATGTTGTAATGGATATTGCTTTTCCGTATCCCACAATTTAACAATGGGAGCAAAAAGATAGCCGACGGCATCCAACACGCTTGATTTTCCTGCGCCGTTTGTACCGATGAAAACGTTCAACTTCGGATGAAGTTCCAACTCCATTTTGCGGATACCGCGAAAATTTTCAATAAGAATTTTTTTAATGTACATAATTGTTTGTTCTTTTTTTGTAATATATCAGTGGAATTTGCAAAGCAAGTTTATACAAACCTTATTTTCACCTTATTTTCAAACAAAACCATTCACCAAAACAACCTTAGTAGCAAAAAAAGGATTCCCTACAACCAACCTTAGTAACCGTCTATTTTAATTTTTATTAGTCCTGCAAGGACATTTCCAATGTAGCCGTGTGTGCGGTGTACTCACCGTACACACGGAAAAATAACAGGATTATCATTTTTACCATGTTGT
>JAIROD010000002.1 GCA_031257725.1 Planctomycetaceae bacterium
ACCAATATTGCGTCCCTACGGGACGCGGATCATTTTGTTATACCGTTTTCTACCAAGATGTCGTCCCTAACGGGACGGGAATATTCGGAAATACAACCAAACTACTGAATAGATACAAAAAATTAAGTGCGGGGATTTTGACCAACCCCGCACTTTTTTTATTGAGAACCGTAAAATCAATGTAACTATTCAGTAGCAAGCCTATTATTATCATCAAGGTCAATAATCGGGAATCTCTCATAATTCAGAATTTACCGAACGTTAACGGCGTGGGCTTGCCCCGCGTTGTTCGACTTAGCCCCCAAACACGGGGTACCCCCCGTCGTTAACTATTAATTATTAATTAATAGGTTGAAAATAAAAAATTGAATTATGAGAGATGCCCAATCAAAAGGTAGGCAATGTTTCGCCGAAACATTTTTACTAAATACTAATCCCCATCTCTCTATAAAAACAACTTCTAAAAACTACAGGTGAAGACGATATTGCCTCCAAGCGGGAGTTGTTGAATTACAAAAAAATTACGAAATGTAAAATTATGAAATTAAAATAGTCGGTTACAAATTTATTTGAAACACTTACAAAGAAATATGAGCATGACAACGACCTCTTCTTGGACGCTGTTACACACGGCGGCGAAAAACGGTGAAACAGAAACGGTGGAAAACCTTGTCAAAAATGGTGCGGAAACCAATGCCGTTACAACATTACATTGGACTCCGTTACATTTTTCGGCAAAGTATGGACATTTTGATTGTTGCCGGATTTTGATTGAAGCCGGAGCGTCAATAATTGCTCCTACAAAATTGCGTTTTTTTACGCCGTTTCATATTGCCGCACTCGAAGGGCATACGGATATTGTTCGATTATTCTTGGAATATGGTGCCGATTTGAATATTCGTACCGCCGAAGGTTGGACACCGCTGCACGCCGCTGTCGAACACGCTCACAAAAAAACCGTTCGGTTTCTTCTGGAACATGGAGCCGATCCGAATCTTGCCAAACGTGCAACATTGGCGGTCTTCCCGCTCCACACTGCCGCAAAAAATGGACGCAAAGATATTTTGCAACTTCTTCTCGATTTCGGCACTGATCCGTGTGTGCAAAATAAACATGGCAAATATCCCAAAGATTTTGCCGAAGAAAATGAATTTTTTGAACTCGCAAAACTTCTGGAATTAAAACCGGAATTGAAAACGTTACCGTATCAGCCGAATGCAAATTGGATTAAATCCGTAATTCAAGGCGGTGATTTACAACGTCTTGAGAACTGGCTCAATGAAGGCGGTTCTGCCTCGTATGTTCCGAAAAATGGAATCTCTCTTTTAGGTAACGCTATTGTCTCTGGGCAACCGGAAATTGTTCGGCTGTTGCTGAGTCATGGTGCCAATACGAATATCAAATTAGTGTGGTCTTCGGAATCAATTCTGAATGATCTGATTTCCAGTGGTATGGTAAGCGGTCGTGATAAGTATATTGAAATTGTCAATATACTTTTAGATCATGGAATTAAACCTGTTTCAGATAAACAAGACAATCCGAATCCGTTCAAAGCCCAAACGTGTTGTTCTTCTATTCAGGTTTTGCCGCTTTCGTTACTTGAGCGTCTTGAAGCGGCGGGTTTGTCAATTGAACCGGAATTGAAAAAGAAAATGGCGATCAGATGGGCAGTCAAAGTTAAAGACTATATTCAGGCGGAACAATTATTACTTGCCGGAGCTGATCCGAACGATGTGAAATGGGGAGATGTTGACGCTCCATTGCATGTTGCTATTCAGACAGATGATGTAGAAATGGTACGTTTATTGGTCAAATACGGCGCGAAAGTCAACAAAAAATTGGGATATGGTGATTCATCTCTCTACGAGGCGGCGGGCAAAGGTAATATTGAAATTGTTAAACTTCTTGTCGAAGCCGGAGCATACGTCAATCGAAAAACAGATGGGGGAACTCCGCTTCAAGCTGCTCTCTATACAGGTAAAACCGAAATTGTTGATTATCTTCTCGAACATGGTGCCGATATCGAATCGAAAACAAAACGAATATTTGGGATACCGGTCAATGCAAGTTCAACACCAATATTCAATGCGATTTATCTCGGCGATTCCGAAATAATTCAAAAATTGATTGATAAAGGGGCAGACATTCATGTTGTCGGAAATGGCGGTAATACGTTGCTTCATGTTGCCGCAGAAAAGGGATTAACAAAATGGGCAAAATATTTTCTTGATCATGGTTTGAATATTGAAGCTGAAAATTGGCATCAGCAACGCCCGCTTCATCTTGCCGCGATAAAAAAACACAAAGAAGTTGTCCAACTTTTACTCCGTCATGGAGCATCGGTTAAACCGCCGCCAGGTATTGTACCGATTATCTACGCTATATTGCTGGATAGGAGTGATCTTCTTGAAACGGCTCTGAAAGAGAACCCCGCCGGAATTAATGAAACTCATCGGCATCCATTACCGATTCTTGCTGCGCTGGAACAAGGTAACCACAACATCGTTGAAATACTTATGAAATATGGCGCATCACTTACTGTTTCGCAGAATATTTACCACCCCGAAGGTACGTGGGGTGATTCGGCGTTGAGTTATGTTTCGCGCACAGGAAAAAAGGATTTACTGGAATTATTTTTGAAACAAAACATTAATGTCAATTCAAAATCAAGTCCCAGACCCGTTCTGCATTGCGCCGCAACACCGGAGATTGCCCAGATACTTTTGGAGCACGGAGCCAATCCCTATCTTCGTTCAAATGAACACCAAACAGCATTAGAATGTCAATCACACAACAAAGCGGTTGCCGCCCTACTCCGAACCGTAATGAGTACGGAAACAGAAAATTAAAAATAATGTAATTATTCAGTGGAATATTTGTTTTCGCAATATATGATTATTCGTATTTGTTAACGGCGGAATTACCCTGCGATTGTACAAGATGGAGTAAACCCTGTCATCATACCATACGTAGTCCTCATTTTATCGTTTTTGTAGTTTTGAAATCCAATCAAGTGTCGCTCCTATCGGGACGATGCTGTTGAGTTATTACCTCCAAAAAAATTTATTGATTATTTCACATTTTTGAAGGGCGTTAGTTTTTCTACCAATATTTTGTGTAACTGTCTATTTTAATTTTTATTAGTCCTGCAAGGACTATTAAGTAAAATACTTTATTAACCGTATGCTTTAGCATACGGCTAGGGCAAACACACCACCAAGTCCCGCAGGGACGACACTTTATTGGATCAATGTTCGATTACTGTTTGGAAATTTTTAATTGTCAGAACGAAGAGTTTTAAAATCACCATAGTCCCATCAATCATCGTTCGGACAACATTTTAAAAGTGTCGTCCCTGCGGGACTTAAGGTGTGGCGAGTTGTGTTGCCGTAAGCTAAAGCATACGGTTAATAAAGTGTCATCCCTGCGGGATTAGACAATAGAATCATTCAAACCAAATGCAATTGGTACATGAATGATTAGAAAATGGATTGATTATAA
>JAIROD010000083.1 GCA_031257725.1 Planctomycetaceae bacterium
CATTTTGTTATACCGTTTTCTACCAAGATGTCGTCCCTAACGGGACGGGAATATTCGGAAAGACAACCAAACCACTGAATAGATACTAGTTAAAAAAAAATATTCCACTGATATATTACCAAAAATCATCATTTTGTAGGTCAATTTGTATAACAAAACGAATTGAGAAAATGGGGTTATCGCCCTTTCATGGCTTTCGTTTACGATGAATCAGAACGTAGGGCGATGCCCTACGCTAATGCGGATTGCCCTTTCAGGGCGATAAAAAAAATTCCACTGATATATTACGTATGTTCTGGGTTTTGACTATTCTTCCTTCACGAAACGTTTTTATCCGTTGAATTTTCTTCGTTGTCTTTTCTTTTTCTTCCGTTTTGAATTTTCATCTTTTTCTTGATTTGTGTATTCTTTTGATCGTAGGGAGCCTTTCCCATCTTGTTTTCCCGACGATTCTGATAATTATACAATTTATAACCTTTTCGTTTTTTTTCGTTTCTGACAGTTTCTTAGTCGATTTTATCTGTGTCCCGCGACGTTGTGTTTTGCCGTTCCATTATCAATCCTTTTGTGGAGATATTATGATGCCTCTCAAAAAATCGTTATCCCTTGTCTTCTCCACTGGAACCGGTAATATCCAAATACACGACAAATTGTTTTGCGTCGTTGGATTTTTCCGGTGTGGATCCAAGAGTTTCACTAACTCCCATTGTGTTACTTAATCCTAGTTTTCATTCAATCATTAAAATCATAGTTCAGTCTCCATGTTCAACTCTCAATGAATCTACTGCCCTTTCAGGGCGTTGATGGTGTTTGCTGTTACCCGACGCGTAGCGGCGGGCTGGCTTGTGTTGCCCTTTCAGGGCGAAAGAATGACCACTGAATAGTTACGGAATTAGTACATAGCGTTGCAATTACTAACATGCGTCTGCACACCAAATTCTGTTGTCAACGATAAAACAGAGAAGTAAAAAATAGACTGTTATCCGCTCTGTAGAAAAATTACAAATTTTTTTTATTTTTGCTCTATTAACCTATTGTATTCCTGAACATTATCTGGTAAAATACCATCCGTCTCAAAAATGCAACGTCCGTTTTTGTATGATTTTTCTTGCCGGCTTTCCAAAGAAAACGGTTAGATTTTCCGCACAATATATTATGGCGATATTATTTTAATATTACTGTATATTTGTACGAAAGACGTTTGTTGTGTTGTTGTGTCCGAAGTTCTTACTGCCGGTCATACAACTCTTTACTAACATTATGTTCCTGTTTTTACTACAAAAACCATGCCTAAAAAAACAACAAAAAAATCAGCGAAGAAAACATCCCAATCAGGTGCAACCCGTGCGGGACGTCCAAAGGGAAGCGGCAAATTTGGTTGTGCAACCAAAGCCGTTCGTGTTCCAACTCATTTGGAAGACGATATCCAACTTTTCATTCGCCGTAAACTCAAAACATCAGGCAAAGCCGTTAAATAGGCTCCTTGTTTCCGATGTTTTTCAGGCACGACGCCATGTCGTGCCTCCCCTCTTGCCGTATCGCAACATTGCGATATACTTTCACCTTCTTATTCTTTTCCTTTCCCTTCAAATAATACCGAAAACGATAGGGTGTACGGATTGTATGTACTTTGCCGGTTCGGGGTTATGCTGTTGGCGAGTTGTTAGAATGACGTGGGGTGTTGCGGTGTCGGCAACCCGAAAGTTAAATATTGACCAATATTTTACAAATAAGAATTGGGAGTTTTTATGACTATTGATAAAAGTTTACGAACACGAAAAGGAATTGTTCGGGCGCGGAATGTCTTGACTCGTGCTGAACGAATTGAAAAATTACTACAACAAGATCGTTGGACAAAAGACGATGGACCGTTTAGCCTGCCTAAGGTACGTGTCTATAAAATTGTTGTGAAGAAGAAGAAAAAGAAGAAAGGCGAAGAAGAAACCGCCGCTGTTGCAACACCAGCCGCTTCGACTGCCGCCAAAGCTAAAAAGAAATAGACCATTTCTAAAAACTTTTTTTGTTCACGAATTTTCACGAATGTCCGTAATTTTTTCATGTCAATTTGTGTCAATTCACGGATAAAATAAATTAATTATTCCAAATTGTCAATTCTGAAAATTTTGGTAATTCTGTCTAAAATATAGTTTTTTAGACCGTTGCCAATCAACAGTTGCGCCCATAGCCGCCGTAAGTTTTTTGTTCGATATTTTATTCTCAACAATAAAACAGAGAAACAAAAATAGACAATTATAATCGAAAATTTTATTATTTATTGTTTCGATATAATATGAGTGATTTGTTTCAGATAAATTGCCCTTCGTGCGGCAGTAAGTTGAATGCTAAGGTCGGTCTGATCGGGCAGACGCGGCACTGTCCGAAATGCCGTGAGCCGGTTCTGATTCAGCGTGACAATCCACAGGAACAAACATCGATTACCGTAAATGAACCGTCAATTGTTACAGTACAAACGGGACCAACATTAGGCAGTGGAACCAACCCAATTGAAAATCTGCCGGAACAATTAGAATTTCGTAATCGTTATCTGGTTGTCGGAACAGATCGAATTGTTGCAATGTGGGAAACCGGAAAAGGTTGGCAGGTTAATGTCGGCAATGGTTTTGCATCGGCAAAACGGAACTTTTCGGCTATTCCGGATCAAGGCAATTTTGCATTGGTTGAATTGGTTATTGCTTCAACCGGTATTCCGGCAGGATTGCATATTTTCAATATTTCTATGCGCGGGGCGTTGACTTCTCTATTTCGGGATGAAGGTGAAATTCTGCACAAAGTCGATGGTGTCGGCAAGTTGACGAAAAACCAAAAAAATCTGTTGCTTAATTATCTGCGACAAAATTTTATGTATGAAGTTTTTGCGGAAGCGCATGAAGTTGTTACATTCCTCAGTGAACCATGACCATTAACCCTCTGAAAAATTTATTCC
>JAIROD010000297.1 GCA_031257725.1 Planctomycetaceae bacterium
GGTATTTTGGGAAATTCCTCACCGTTTTTTTGCCTAAACGGTGAAAAAAATAAATTTTATCAATAAAATTTTATTTATTTTTCGATTTTGTCCCTAGACAGTCGTTAAAGAACGTATAAAATAAACACATCATCATAAATTGACTTATCCTTAAAGAAAAAACTCAATGGAGGGATAACAATGAAACCGGAAAATCAGCACGAACCTAATATTGACGTTTCCCGCAGATCATTTATCAAAATGGCAGGAACAGGGTTGGTTGTAAGCACAATCGGCTGTAGTGGGAATCCTTCCGGCGGTGAAGGTTGGATGCCCAGCCAGTACGAAGGGAATGGGAACTTTCCACCCCAAGTACGCGGACGTATTCCTATTGACCCGCAAAATTTGTCAATCACACGGGATGACCGTAAATGCATTTTGTGCGGTCAATGCGCGGAAGTCTGCTCCAAAGTGGAAACCGTTATGCATAACTATGAACTTCCACTCATCGATAATATTCCTTGTATCGGTTGCGGACAATGTACGTTGTGGTGTCCCACCGGTGCGATCACGGAAACAGACGGTCTCTCCGAATTGATCAAAGCATTGGATGATCCCAATAAGCATGTCGTCGCGCAAACCGCACCGTCAACTCGTGTGGCATTGGGTGAAGAATTTGGGTTGCCGGCAGGAAGTAATGTGGAAGGACGGCAGGTCGCCGCTCTCAAATCACTCGGGTTCAACACCGTGTTAGATACCAATTTTTCCGCCGACCTCACCATCATGGAAGAAGCCACCGAATTAGTACAACGAATCACCGGTAAATTAAACGCCCCCATTCCACAATTCACCTCATGTTGTCCGGGATGGGTACGGTATTGCGAATACTTTTATCCCGATTTGTTGCCCAATTTATCGTCGGCAAAATCGCCAATGTCCATGCTCGGCGCAATGATTAAAACTTATTACGCCGAAAAACGCGGTATTGACCCGAAAAAGATTTTTTCCGTTGCCGTTATGCCTTGCACCGCTAAAAAATTTGAAGCAGGACGACCGGAAATGAATCATTCCGGTTTGAAAATCGGCGATCCCAGCATCAGAGATACCGATCTGGTTATCACCACCCGCGAATTGGCAAAACTCATCAAATTACGCGGTCTCGATTTGTTGAAGCTGGAACCAATTGGTTATGATAACCTGTTAAGCGAATATTCCGGTGCAGGTGCAATTTTCGGAGTTACCGGCGGTGTGATGGAAGCGGCAGTACGCACCGCTTACGCCCAAATTGCCGGTGAAAAACCTCCAGCCCTCTTGTTCAATCTTCAACCCGTTCGCGGACTCGCAGGAATGAAAGAAGCAACTCTTGAAATTCCCAATCACGGTGAAGTGCGTGTGGCTGTCGTAGCCGGTATGGGCAATACGCATAAAGTCTTGGAACGTGTTCAAAATGGTACTGGAAACTGGCATTTTATCGAATTTATGGCGTGTCCGGGAGGTTGTATCAGCGGCGGCGGACAACCAAGAACTGCATTGCCCCCCTCCGACGCAGTACGTTCCGCACGAATTAACGCACTCTACAATGTCGATGAACGCGCTACGGTTCGACTTTGTCACGAAAACCCCGAAATTAAAACCGTCTATAAAGATTATCTCGGCGAACCCAACGGGCATCTCGCCCATGCCTTGCTACATACCCATTACGAAAATTATAGCATGCACCTGACAAAAAAGTTAATAGCTAATGAATAGTGAATAGCGAATAGATCGCAAGCGGTTGTTCGATGTTATTGATAATCACTTGCTTTAAAATAGATTTGCCCTTTGGCAATATAACAATATTATTTAACTGTCTGGAACAGTTACATTCATTTATGAGTATTTTAAGAACCATTGTCCATTCAGAACGGCTTACCTCAATAATTGATCTTCCTGTCGAATTACAGAACCGTGAAGTGGAAATTATTGTACTGCCGGTGAACCAAGAACCCGCTAAACCGGAAAGAACAACAGAAAAATCATCGGAATTTTCTGAAGAGGATAGGAAACGATTCCAGCTAAACGGCGAAAAACTTATGGCGGAAATAGAAGAAAAACGGAAACATAAACCTATGACTCATAAAGAATTTCTTGATTTTTTGAAACATGGTCCTGTGGCTGATGAAGAAACAATCAAAATGCAAGACGAAGTCAGAAGGGAGATGAACCAATGGAAAGTAAAATGGTAATTGATTCGTGTATTTTTATTAATTATTTTCGAACACATAATAAATCAACTTCTTTATTACAGCAATTATTAGCAATTGATCCCGACGTATTTGTTTCAGTTATTACAAAATATGAAGTACTTTGCGGTTCAAAAGATACGGACTCATTTTTTTGGCAAGAGACATTTAAAATGTTCGTTATTTTACCGGTTGATGAGGCTGCCATCAAAATTGGTTGTCAGATTTATCGTCAACTGAAACGAAACCGTTGTTTAATTGACACGTCCGATATTTTGATAGCGGCAACAGCAATTACCAACAATTTACCATTAGCAACATTAAATCGTAACCATTTTGAACGGATTGATAAACTACGGCTTGTTGATTTATCGGATATTTATCCAAAACAATAATTTTACCTACGAAAATTCTACCGGATAATTACGAAAAATATTATTTCAATTGATTTCAATCGAATTAAATTGATTGGAATTAGATTTTAGGAGGTGATCATGTCACGCGGAGTATTAGTTAATCTTACAAAATGTATTGGTTGCGGCAGTTGTACGGTTGCGTGCAAGATGTACAACGGCAATCAATGGATCAACGAACGCGCTGAAACCAACGGCGAAAATGCCGAATTAGCGGATGAAAACTGGACAGTGATACAAAAATTCCGTGTCCCGCCGGCGGTTGCCGGAATGGACGCTATGGACACCGGCGCGAATCAATCCAACGTTTCGGATTCGGACAAATCAAATCATAACAAATCAGATAAAAACGAATCAAATAAAACTGACCGTACTGAAAACGGCGAAATATGGCGGTTTGTGAAACGTCAATGTATGCACTGTAAAGAACCGGGTTGTGTGTCTTCATGTTTTGCCAAAGCGTTTCAAAAAACGGAAGCGGGACCGGTGATTTATTATCCGAATAATTGTGTCGGCTGCCGTTATTGTATGTTGGCGTGTCCGTTCAAGATTCCAAAATTCGAGTGGAATAAAACGATTCCGGTGATTACGAAATGTGTGATGTGTAGTAATCGTATCGCGAAAGGTCAATTACCGGCTTGTGTGTCGGTGTGTCCGACGAATGTGATGAAGTTCGGAGACCGCGACCGTTTGTTGGCGGAAGCGAAAGAATTGATTCACCAAGACAATCGGTATGTTCAACATATTTACGGAGAAGAAGAAGCGGGCGGCACTTCTTGGATTTATGTTTCGGATACGCCGTTTGAACAACTTGGTTTTAAGATGAATGTTCCCAAAAAACCGATTCCTTCGTACACGTCAACCTATATGCACTCCACACCGATTTTCGGTGCAATTTGGGCGTTAATTTTAACGGGGCTTTATTTCTTTACGAAACGAAAAGAACACGTCAAAGCCCAAACTGCCGAAAACAAAGACTCCGAAACAACGGAATAATTTTAGTCCGCAAATTATGCCGATTTTTGTTGATTTTATTGAAATCTTTTGAATTTTGAATCCTACCGGAATTACTTTAACATTAAAACAACTCCAACCCAATTGTTTTCCAATGGATTTTAATATTGAATTTGAGAAATGGTTTATTCGTATTTCTTATGATCATTGGTCATTCCGAATTACACCGATACGTTTTTTCCTGATTCTGTTGTCGTTACTGACGGCGATGGTTTTGCTGTACCGTTTTGCATTTGGATTGCAAGCGGTTTCCAATCTCAGTGATCAATGGCCTTGGGGACTTTGGAAGGGTTGGGCGGTTTTTGCCGGAGCGGCGTTGGCAGGCGGCGGATATGGAACAACATTTCTCGTTCACATATTACATATCGAACGTCTAAAATCAATTTCACACCGAACCTTATTAATTTCGCTTCTTGGTTACTCCATGATGCTTGTTGGTCTTGTTACGGAGATTGGACGTTGGTTTAATTTCTGGCGTCCTTATATTTCATGGGGACATGAATCGGCGTTGTTTGAAGTATTATGGTGTGTTACGTTGTACTTCATTATTCAAGTTTTGGAATTGGGCGAAATAGTTACCGAAAAGGTCTTTCGTCAAGTTCACTGGTTTTTTGTACGATTTTTTCCTGTGTTTGCGGTTATCGGGGTTATGCTGCCGACGTTACACCAATCATCGCTTGGCGCAATTTATTTGATGACTGACGGTCGTTTGCATCCGCTTTGGTGGAGTCCGTTGATTTTTCTATTTTTCTTTTTGTCGTCGCTTTTTGTGGGGCCGGCAATGTTGGTGATGGAATCAGTGTTGGTCGGTTTTGCTTTCGGACACAAAACTCCAAACGATGTTCTGAAAATACTTGCACGAATTAGCGGCGGACTGATGCTTCTTTATTTGGCGTTGAAAATCGGCGATCTCGTACTTCACAACGAAACAGGATTGCTTTGGGAAAACAGTTTTGAGAGTTACGCATTTATTGCGGAACATTTATTTGGTGTGGTGATACCGATTCTGATTGTTTTCTCGCCGCTTATCAACCATCGCGGTTGGATTATTACCTACGGTTTTCTTACCGCTGTTGGAGTTTTTGCCAACCGAATGAATGTGGTGGTTACGGGAATGACACGTGATGCCGGAGTGATTTATTATCCGACATTGTGCGAAATCATTATCAGTCTCGGTTTGGTCTCAACAGTGTTGCTGATTTATCTGTTTTTGTGCGAAAACTTCAATATCCTGCTGAAAAACAATGATACACCGTCAACAGCATGATATTAGTTGTTTGATTTCATTCAAGAGGTTGGGGCTATTGTATTGTTTAAAAACCTTGTAATATATCAGTGGAATTTTTCGGAGATTGAAGTTTATTTTTTACCACCCCTGCCCCTCCGAAGTAACTGTCTATTTTACAATCAATCAGTTTTCTTACCGTTCATGTACCAATTGCATTTGATTTGAATGATTCCCTAGTCTAATCCCGCAGGGATGACACTTTATTAACCGTATGC
>JAIROD010000316.1 GCA_031257725.1 Planctomycetaceae bacterium
GCGTTTTGGTCGATTGTTGGGAATGCTTTTGGGAAAGTATTCACGTTTGTTGCGATGATTTTTGTTATACGGATTTTAGGTAAAGAAGCGTCAGGAGAATTTGGGTGGATTCGCGCAACGGCAACAACTTTTGTGGTATTTTCAAATTTTGGTATGGGATTAACGGCAACAAAATATATTGCGGAATTATTACATACGAACAAAGAACGTGTCGGACGGATTATTAGTTTGACATACTTATTGACGTTTTTCACATCATTGATTGTAGCAATTACGTTTTATTTGTCGGCTCCATGGTTTTGTGAAACACGATTGAATGCTCCACATTTAACAGCGGCAATGCAATTAGGGGCGGTGTTATTATTCCTTGTAACATTTATGGGAACACAAAATTCAGTGATGGCGGGTTTTCAGGATTTTCGCGGATTGGCAATAACAATTGGAATTATCGGAGTATTATCATTACCGATTTATGTTTTGGGGGCGTATTGGTATGGTGTTTATGGCATAATGGTTTCAGTCATCGTGTGTGCAATATTTAATGTTATCATAAACAGTATGTTCATTTATCGAAACGTTAAAAAATATCAGTTGCGTTATAATTTTAGAAAAGCGTACAAAGAATATCCGGTTTTATTAAATTCCAATTTACCGATAGTGATTTGTAATATTTTGTATGCCGGAATGATTTGGTTGACACAAATGATGCTTCGATTACAACCCAATGGAACAGCAGAATTAGGTGAATATTATGCAGCGCAAAATATCCAAATCGCCTTTTGTTTTATACCGTCAATACTAATGTCCGTTTTTTTTCCAAACCTTTGTGAAGTAGGCGGTACAGGACAAAATCGCCGGTATTGGAATGTTGTGAAAAAGGGACTTATTTTACAAACAATTGTTTCATTATTGGTGTTATTACCGTTATTCTTATTTCCTAATTTTTTTATGAAGATTAACGGCGTTGAATTTTCTGGTAATGGACTTGTTTTATTGAGTATTGGTATTTGGGGGTTGTTATGTATTTTGTGTAATGTTGGCTGGTGTGTGATGGTTGATCAAAAGAAAACATGGTTTACTGTTTTCGTATTGGTTATTGAAGTAACAATTGCATTGACGTTATCACATTTACTATTAAATCATCAATGGGGAAACATCGGTATTATAACCGCTTTAATTACCGGACGAATGATTAACCTTATTTTAGTAACGTATTATTTACATAAACAATCAATGAAAACTGAAATACAGTTTACATGAATTAAATTTTTCATTTAAAAATAAAATGTTTATGGAACGATCAATTTTAGTAACAGGCGGAACCGGTTCATTTGGGAAAAAGTTTATTCAACATATTTTGACAAACTATCAACATGTTGAACGAATTGCTGTTTTCTCACGGGACGAGTTCAAGCAATTTGAAATGTCGAATATGCCGGAGTTTGCCGGTAATTCGAAGTTACGTTTTTTTCTTGGCGATGTTCGGGATAAAGAACGGTTGATGAGGGCGATTGATGGAGTTGACATGGTGATTCATGCTGCTGCGTTGAAGCAAGTTCCGGCGTGTGAATATAATCCATTTGAAGCAGTTAAAACAAATATTCTTGGCGCACAAAATATTATTGAAACGTCAATCGAAAGAAATGTTAAAAAAGTTATTGCATTGAGTACGGATAAAGCTTGTTCGCCGATTAACCTTTATGGTGCGACAAAATTATGTAGTGATAAATTGTTTATTGCCGGTAGTGTTTATTCCGGCAGACATAATACAAGATTTTCAGTTGTTCGTTACGGAAATGTTGCGGGAAGTCGCGGTTCGGTAATTCCGTTTTTTCAAAAATTGATACGGGAAGGGGCAAAGGAACTTCCAATTACGGATTATCGAATGACACGGTTTTGGCTGAAATTGGAAAGCGCCGTTGATTTAGTTTGTCTCGCAGCGGCAAAGATGAATGGCGGCGAATTATTTGTTAAGAAAATTCCGTCAATGAAAATGACCGATTTGGCAAAAGCAATGGCTCCACATTTACCGCTTAAAGAGATTGGTATTCGACCGGGTGAAAAGATTCACGAGATGATGATTTCCATTGAAGACGCACGGAATACAATTGAGATGGATAATCATTACGTTATTTATCCCGATGCTTATCCTTCAGAACGAAAATTATCCGGTAAACCTGTACAAAATGATTTTGAATATCATAGCGGCAATAATAGTGATTGGCTTAATATTGAACAAATGCGGAATTTAATTGCCGAAATTGATAGCAATAATATAAATGAAAAAGGTACACTCAAAGCAGGATGGCGAGTCGTCGATGCCGCTTAATATTAAACAATATGGATACGGTCATCAATCAATTTCTGAAGCAGATATTAATGCAGTTGTCAAAGCAATGCGTTCAGATTTTTTGACACAAGGACCGGTTGTTGCAAAATTTGAAGAGGCGTTGTGTCAATATACCGGTTCAAAATATGCGATTGTTGTTGCCAATGGAACGGTTGCCCTACACTTGGCAATGTTGGCATTGGAAATTAAAAAAGATGATGAAGTGATTACATCACCGAATACATTTTTGGCTTCGGCAAATTGTGTTGTTTATGCCGGTGGAAAACCTAAATTCGCTGATATTGATTCGGCAACAGCAAATATTGATCCGAAAAATATTGAGAAACAAATTACAACAAAAACCAAAGCAATTATCCCTGTCCATTTTGCCGGTCAATCTTGTGATATGTCGGCGATTCAAAATATTGCGAAAAAACATAACTTAAAAATTATTGAAGATGCGGCGCATGCAATTGGTTCAGATTATAAAAATACAAAAATTGGTTCATGCAAGTATTCCGATTTGACAACATTTTCGTTTCATCCGGTCAAAACAATCACGACCGGTGAAGGTGGCGCAATTATGACCAATAACGATGAATTGTATGAAAAACTATTGATGTTGCGTTCACATGGAATGACAAAAAATCCGAAACGATTACAAAAGAACGACGGGCAATGGTATTATGAAATGCAAATGCTCGGTTACAATGGACGTTTAACAGACATCCAATCCGCACTTGGTATTTCACAACTTAAACGTATCGATAAATTCAAGAATAAACGCCGAAAGATTGTTGAAACTTATAAGATATTATTGGGCAATGATGAACGATTTTCGTTCCTTGAAGAGAAATCATATTCAGACGCTTGTTTTCATCTTTGCCCATTGTTAGTCAATTTTGATGTTGTCAAAAAATCGAAACGAGAAATATTTACCGAATTATCGTTATGTGGAATCAATTTACAAGTCCATTACATTCCGGTTCATACACAACCATTTTATAAAAATTACGGATATAAAAAAGGCGATTTTCCGTTGGCAGA
>JAIROD010000317.1 GCA_031257725.1 Planctomycetaceae bacterium
CATCAATCATCGTTCGGACAACATTTTAAAAGTGTCGTCCCTGCGGGACTTAAGGTATGGCGAGTTGTTGCCGTAAGCTAAAGCATACGGTTAATAAAGTGTCATCCCTGCGGGATTAGACAATAGAATCATTCAAACCAAATACAATTTGTACATGAATGATGAGAAAACGGATTGATTATAAAATAGACAGTTAGCAATCCAATACCTTTGCGAAAATTCCTCTGAAATATTACAAAAAGTTAAAACAAAATAGACAATTACTGTTTGGGGTATAGTTGCTTTTTTCGTTTGTACAGATAGAATGTTTGCAGAAATAATTTGAATCAGATCGCAAGTTTTTGATCACATACTTCCAAATGTCATCCGGTTCGCCGGTTGGAAGTTATGAAATACTCGATGGTACATTGCGTTTCCCGAAAGGGAACGTTATGCATCGAGCTTGCGGGTTTCGGGGTATGCGCTTTATTGCGTTTGCTTTGCCGTTTCGTTATGCGCGGCTAATTCGGTGACATGAATGGGAAACTCGCTTGGATCAACGTAGCGTTCCCGTTTTTTTTCTACGCTGCGTTTTTCTTGACGGTCTGCTTTTCGTTCATTGAAAGGCAGAATATGACAAAACAAAATTCAAAATCAAACAATAATAACAATCATAACGATAATAAACACAATACAAATTCCAGCGGATTAAAATTCAATATTGAACATAATCAATCCGTCAATGCCAATTCAGAATTATTGGATATTCTCAAAAAAGTGTTACCGCAATTTATTGATGCGGAAGGGAATTTTAAAACAGATAAATTTCTAGCCGAACTCGACAAAAATAATATTGCTGAATCGCGCGACGGTTATAAACTCGGTTTTGTCGGTAAAGATTACGCACGATTACAAACCGGTCTTAACCCCGAATCAATGATCGCTCCCGATGTTAAACACAACTCTCAAAAAGAAAATCTCAATAGCGGCAATGTCTTTCTCACGGGCGATAATCTCGAAGTGTTGCGGCATCTTCAAAACGCTTACGCCGGAAAAATAAAAATGATTTATATTGATCCGCCCTACAACACCGGATCAGACAATTTTACTTACAACGACACGTTTGAATTGAGCGACGAAAAATTAAAATCCGCTCTCGGTTACAGCGATGAAGAAATTAAACGGCTCAAATTAATTCAAGGCAAAAGTTCTCATTCCGCTTGGTTGACGTTCATATATCCGCGATTAAAAATCGCACGAAAATTATTAACCGACGACGGCGCAATTTTCGTTTCCATTGATGACAACGAGCAGGCAAATCTGAAGCTGTTAATGGATGATGTATTCGGGGAAGGGAATTTTAGAAACACCTTGTTAATAAGACGAAGAATTAAAAGTTTAAATTCACAATTTGCATCAAATGGACTTTTTAGCATGAATATTGGATTTGAATATACATTAGTTTTTGCTAAAAGTTTTGACTTTTTAATGAATGCTTTACAAGCAACAAAAGTAAAAGTCTCTGAAAAAGGAAGATGGGATGTTTTTTGGAGTAATGCAGATCGTCCAACAATGCGTTACGAAATTCTTGGTTTTACTCCCAAAACGGGACAATGGCGTAATTCGAAAGAAAAAGCAGATATTGCTGTTGAAAACTATAAGAATTATATCGAAAAATTTTCAAATAAAATATCACTGGAAGAATACTGGCAATCTACGGGACGTACTTTAAGTTTTATTCGAAAAATACCAAATGGAATCGGAAAAAATGGAGGAATACAACACTGGATTCCACCTTCTGACACATCGTTACGAACAAGTAATTGGACAGATATTGAAGTTGCTCAAATTGAAAAAGAAATCAATCTTCCTTTTAATAATCCTAAAAGTAAAATTTTTTTGATGGAATTAATAAAATTATCCGTAAAAAAAACGAATGACATTATTCTTGACTTTTTTGCCGGTTCCGGCACGACAGCTCATGCCGTTATGCAACTCAACGCCGAAGACGATGGCAATCGTAAATTTATTATGGTTCAAATAGACGAACCGACACCCCCCGATAGCGAAGCATTCAAATCAGGTTACAAAACGATTGACAAAATTGCAAGAGAGCGAATCAAACGTGCGGCGAAAAAAATTAAAACGGAAAAAGGATTGGTGTTACCGGAAAAATTTGACGGCGGTTTTAGACATTTTCGGATTGTTTCGCCTAATGTAACAATATTAGATAAAATTGAAAAATTTGATCCCGAACAATCGCAAAAAGATTTCTTCGACAACATGGTTACACAATTTGACGACAAAACAACCGGCGCAAAAGGCGAAGAAGTTATCTTGCAAACGTGGCTTATTCATGACGGTTACACTTTCGACCAACAACCGAAAATACTTGATTTTGAAGGTTATAAAGCGTATTACATTGATCAGTCCTTGCTCTATATTATCAATCAAGGTTGGGAAAATAAACAAACCAAAAAATTATTAAACTGCGTCGGAACTCATCAATTGAATCTCAACACGATTATTGTTTACGGTTATTCTTTCTCGATGGAAAGTTTGCGCGAGTTAGAATTAGGCGTTAAACAATCATTGAGCGGACAAGTTTTAATCGAAAAAAGATATTGACAAATCAGTGGCGGCGGCGTCCTCGCCGCCGAAAAAAGTAAAAGTAAAAGTAAAAGTAAAAGTAAAAAGATCACGGCAACGGGACGTTGCCGCTACAGTAATTTTCCAAACTAAACGATTAGACAAAAGAACCTTAGTCGCCAAAAAACAAATAAAAGACCAACCTTATTAAAAAAAGAGAAACAATAAGGTAATAAGGTTAGTTTTGTTATTATTCTTATGCTACTAAGGTTGTTTTTGTTAGGAAAATAAGGTTGAAAATAAGGTCGGTAACACGAATAACATGACCTATTCGGGGTGAGAATACTTCAACCGACTGAATAGATACAATCCCCCCCAAAAGGTGAAACAATCCGTCAAATTTCACGGCTACACGAACCATTTCGGTAACGCTATCTTCGACGCTTTCGAATACAACGTAAAGTGATCCGATGACTGTTCCGGCGCACCAGCCGTTCCATTATTACTTTTACCGTAATAAACATCGACTTGTATCTGGACATTCAAGCCTTTGACACTGCTGAAATTTGTATCCTTAATGTCAAGTGCTGTGAAAATCTCTGCAAACGTTGCCTCTCCGGTAAGGTCAGTAACTTTCTTGTCTGACTCAGATGTGTTGGCGGAATTAGGGGTTAAAGTCACTGCCGCATTACTTTTTTTAACAGTTTCTGCTCCGAGCAATTTACCGGTTGCTTTGTCTGTTTTGGAATCCAGTGAAGCAATTAACGTATAAACGTACAACGGGTCACCACTAAGAGTTGGTTTCAATGCGCTAAGAACATTTTTATTGGTCAGAGTATCAACACGTTGCATTGAATTGCCGACCAGTTTCAGACCAAAGGCTGAATCAGCACCCAAAGTGAAACCATTTTTGGCAATTGTTGGAAGTGGAACCGCTGCGGTTTTGACTTTCACTTCCTTACTCGTCGAAACTTTGGTCATATCATCCCACTCGGGAGTACTAGTAGCCCATGTCTGATCGACGGTAACGATACGGAAGAAATACTGTGAATTGGGATCAAGTTGTGTAATCGTAATATCTGTGGCCGTAACCGCTGTCGGATCGTTAGCAGTAGTGTAAACTTTGGCGGCGTTCCAATCGGGTTTGCTTTTGGCATCGACAACATTGGTGTATTCAATGTAGTGTATGCCGGTAGGAACACCGGATTTGGGCGCAGTAACTGTAAGTTTAACGGAATTAACCGTTGTTGCTTTCGTATCGGCTTTCAGTGTTGCGCTGACGAAATCGGCGGCGGTAATGTTAACAGATTTCCCTTTGGAAAGTGTACCGGGAACCGAACCAACCGTTTGAACTGTTACCGTATATTTCGCCTTCGGGGTTAACGTTAAGTCGCCATCGGCATTAAGATCAAATATCGTAGCACTACTACTCCCAGTAATAGCTCCGGTGTAGAGAACGGCTTTATTAGCGTCGGTTACAGTTACAATATAATTTGAACCCGTTTTAGCTCCGGCAAGTGTAAGAGCGACATTGGTTCCTATATTGGAACTAGCAACCTCTGTAATGCCGGTAATATCATCGGTAACCGTCGTCTTGGCAACAACGG
>JAIROD010000353.1 GCA_031257725.1 Planctomycetaceae bacterium
TCTGCGATAATCTGTGTAAATCTGTGGATAAAATAAAAACAAAAAGAATCATCCACCGATTTTCGCAGATATACACAGATTGTTAACGGCGGGGTTTACCCCGCGTTTAGTTTAGCCGAACAACGCGGGGTAAACCCCGCCGTTAACGACTCAATCAACAAACGCATCCCATCTGCGATAATCTGTGTAAATCTGTGGATAAAATAAAAACAAAAAGAATCATCCACCGATTTTCGCAGATATACACAGATTGTTAACGGCGGGGTTTACCCCGCGTTTGGTTTAGCCGAACAACGCGGGGTAAACCCCGCCGTTAACGATCAAATCAACAAACGCATCCCATCTGCAATAATCTGCGTAAATCTGTGGATAAAATAAAAATAGATTGTTAGCGGCGCGGTTCGCCCCGATGTTAACGATCAAACAAAAAAGCCTGCCGATCAAAAATCAGCAGGCTTTTTGTTTTTTTCAATTTTTATCAGAGACACGATTTTAGTTGTCTCAGGATAAGATTAACCTTTTTTGGTAAACCGTCGTCGAAGTCCGAGACCGGCAAGACCAAGACCGAAAATCAAAATCGTTGCAGGTTCCGGTACTACTGCCGGAGGACCTGGGGGTTCTGGACCTCCTCCTCCTCCTGGATTTCGAATCGACTCATCTGTTTTCCAAACGTCCGCCGCAAAACCAATCAACGAATCGTTATTGTCTGTGAAGTCGTCAATTCCCAGTAAAATTTCCGCCGGATAACTATCAACAACAAACGCAATATTGTTATTACCGGTTTTCAGCAAATTATCTGCGAAAAGTTTGTCCAGATTCAATTCAAAATCATAACTGTCAAACCACTTTGAACCATTAACGTCTGCACTCATCCAGTAATAATCATCTGATAATGCTAACAGTGATTGTCCGTTGAGCAACACATCTTCCAGATTACCGAGTACGGAAAACCAACCATTAAGATAGTCCAAAGTTGTCGCCGGATCATAAACAAAACCTGTTACGAAGGCGTAAATGCCCATCCCATGATCGTCAATTGATGTTTTATCATTACTTTTCGAACCTGTCCAGGAATCAGTGTTAGCATTATATTTCCAGGAATGGATAGAAATAGTATCTTCATAACCACTATCAAGAGCTGCACTAGAATCGTATGCCACAGCCGAAGCCGAGCTGTTGCTACGAATGAGTTGATTATAACCGGCAGTCGCTTCGGTAGAGGTTCTTTCAAAAGCATTGGCTCGTTGTCCATAAATACTGTTCTTATCAACCGAGCCCATTCCGCCGTCCGACGTTGAGTGATATTCGACTTCATGAGATTTGGTGGACAGCAAACCGTAATTGTTTTTGGACCCATCAGCCTTATCAGCACTGGTATCAGTTGTGGTCATTCGATTGCTTCCCAGCGTGTTACGCAGGTAACCCGTCAAAGCATCAAAACGTTGCTTCCAAAGTCCGGTTTTGGTTTCGTGTTCGTTGTCCTCGTATGCGTCAAATTTAACCGCAGAATAAGCGGTTCCCCAGTTACCAACATTCTCTTGACTCGTGCCAAGATACTCTGGGGTCGTAATGGTGTCTGCAAAACTGTTTGTCGAGAAAACGATCACAGCAATTGCAACAAGGGTGAAAATAGTTTTGTTCATTTGAAGTTCCTTTCAAAAAGGTGGTTTTCGTTTTTTGCCGTAACCAACACGGTTACAAACAGCAAATTTCGTTGTGTTACTCAACATTTTACAGTAACGGGGTTACTATGTCGCACATATTATGCCAAATCTAAAAAAATTATGCCAAAAATTCCTAAACTCAATAAATATAAAGGGTTATAAAAAATATACCGTAAGGATTAAAATAAACCAAGTATCGGTTATGAATAAGTAATGATACAGGTGTTGTTGCAAAATAATACATTCCGCTCTCCTCATTTCTCCAGCCTTTATATGATTGTGGGTAAAATAGGTAAAATTTTATAATTTCATTAAAGGCGGTATTTTAACAAAAGAAAAACAGATTGTAAAGGGTAGTCATTTTGGAAATCTCTAATAATTCAGAATTTACCAAAAGTGAACGGAGTGGGCTTGCCCTGCGTACCCCCCAAACACGGGGTAAACCCCGTCGTTAACTGTTACCTAGTTCCCGTCGGTTTTACGGTTTGCTCACTGATAATGTTGCGTTGAACACTTTCTCAATTCTTGACTTCAAATGTTCAAGATGCAATCGTGAACCTGCATCAAGTTTTGCTTCACTCTTCAATACGGTTTCAATTTTTTTCAGTAACTCGGTCAACTGATATTTGGTAACCGGCTGCACATTGGCGGAAACACTCGTGGAACGTTGCAATTCATCAAGCGTGTATGTCGAAAGTAACTGAAAATAATTGCTTTGTAACTCGCGTTGCTGAATATCAATTGCCGGTTTATTATTACTGGAATTACTATTGCCGATTGTATCCAACTCCTTGAATATTGTTTTCGTCAACGAATCAAAAAGTTCCTCAACCGTGTACACTTCACCGTTGTTGTTCACACGGAACGGCAAATCATTGAGACGCGACAGTGTATCGGGATTGGTCAGTCGTTTCAAAATATTCAACCGTTCCAGAAGAAATAATTCCCCTATTTTTATTTTTAACGGCGATGGCGGCATGTGAGTGCCTGTAAGCCAAATTTCCTCGTCGAATTTATTGTACAAATCCGCCGAAATCGAAAAACTTCCTTGCGATAAAACCGTTTGACAAAGAAAATCAACCGATTCGCGTTGCGTCTTAGCGTCAACAACTTGTACCGGAGATCGATGTCCGGGATCACCGCGATGATCACGATGATGGTATTGACCGCCGACATTTCGTGCTAAAAATGTTACTGCATTCATCCGTTGTTTTAAAAGCGCAAGATAAAGTTTTGCAACATCTTTATAACTCTCGCCGTCTTGTACCGCACGGTCTAAAACTTTCGGCAAAAGTTGATCATATAATTCTGTTGCAGATTTTGCGTAGTCAATCGGTTGACTGCCGAGATCACGCCGAATCGCCAGAGGATCAGCATAAGTCATCACATCTTCATCCGTCGCATAATGATTTCCTTTTTCCGCCTGACGTGACGCAATGGTCTGAAGTTTTTTAACCTCGCCGTCCGTACCGCCGGACAATTTTTTATAACCATATTCAATCGCAAGATAATCATAAGGTCCCAATGTTGTCATAAAATAATCGCCTTGCGGTTTGCCTTTCGGAGCAATATTAACCGGCAAATAATCCATCACCGAACCGGCAATTCCGTATTCTTTGGAACGATTCGGATCATTGATTTCATCAAGCGTAAGCCAACTGCTCGCCTTAAAATTGTGGCGCAAACCTAATGTATGACCAATTTCATGCATCACAATATCTTTCAAACCTTCAAGTACAAAACGATCAAAAGCCGCATCCAACTTCTTTTGAAGTTCTGACCTTTTTGAATTCTCTTTTTTAATGTTCGGTTTATCCGTGTTTTTGTCCTCCTCATCATTTTCATTCTCTTTTTCCTCGTCATTTTCCGCTTCAATATTTTTTGCGGCAATAATATTATCTGTCTCAATATTTGTATTCACGCCGTTCTTCGGCGTAATCCGACCGTTATTATCAGTTACGTTTTTATCGTCATCCGGTAACTCAAATAATAACGATGCAATTGCCAATTGTGTTGCTCTGTCATGTGCGTAAGAACAAATTCCGTTGTTTAGGGAACATTCGTGCGCATCATGGATTTCACCGTGTTTGTGATCGCAGTCGTTTTCGTGCGAAAATATATTTTGGTTTAAAATTTCATTTGTATTCTGTTTGCCGTTTTTTTGCAAGATGAAATTTATCAACTCATCATCAGACATTTTTTTAGAATCCGGCGGCAAGAGATCCGTAATAATTTTGTCAAAAGTGAATCGCCATGACCGGACAAATGTTGCATCAAAAATAATATCTGCATCAAGAATTTCGCCGGTAATCGGATTGACACGGCTTGGTCCCATTGCTAAACCAGCGTCAGACGAAATCCAACGGAACGTGTTGTAATTGATATCTTCGGCATCCCAAGTATCGTTGTTCGCTTGTTGCCGTACTTCAATGGCGTTGACGAAACCGATTTTTTCAAACGCTTTGTTCCATTCCAAAATTCCTTCACGCACCGCTTTTCTATAACGAAATGGAGTTGTTTTGGAAATCCAGAATATAATTGTTTTTTGGGGCGGTGAAAGTTCGGTGTTGGGGTCTGCTTTTTGTAAGTTCCAACGATTGATGTAACGAACAATATGATTATCGTTCGGATTTTTGGAATAATCTTTAAGAACGGTGATGAAATATCCGATTCGGTTGTCGGCAATTCGGGGTACGTAATCGGACGCGGGTAATTTACTTATAGAATAATGAATCGTAACAGAAGTACCGTCTTTGTCCGAAGGCACAATTCCGCTGGAATGCTCACCTAGTCGAATACCGCGGTATGTTGCAATAACTCTAAATTCAATATTGTTCGGAAAACCTTTTATATTTCCCCAATAAGAAAGTTCCTGTGAAAATGTACCGATATGATCCCGCGAAAACATACCGGTATGACCTTCGAGTCCGACAAAATCCGACATAAAAATGGAACCGAAATCAATAATATCACTGCCGCCGTCGCCTGTTGCAATAATCGGTAAACTGTAAACCGTGTTGTCCGAATAGGCAATATCCACCGCTTCGTGTTCGGGAGTATTGGGATTGGCTTTGAATTTAATGTTACGGCGAACAATGAGAATCCGATCCGCAACTTTTCGGAATTGCCAAAGTTTATCATTGCCCACAGGATTAAACGAGAAACCGCCAAGCACCGACGTTCCCGATCCTTTGGCAACTGCCGCCGCAATCAGATAATCCGTATCAAAATTAGATTTTTTGATCTCAGCATACAGTTTATCGTTTTTGTGATACAGTGTAATTAAACCATCAATCTTTTTAGCGTTGGGAAGTACTTCTTTGATTGGTTTGGGGCTATCATCTTTTTTTGTTTCGGAGTTTACGGTTTTGGTTTTTTCCGAAACCGCCGGAGATGTATCGGTAATCTTTCCGTCTTGCGAAAATGAAACACCGACCAATCCGATAAATGCCGCCAATCCAAAAAAAACGGCAACTCTAAATTTTCTTAACAAATTGTTTAACATAATCTTTTCTCCAAGATTAAAGGGGGTTAATATTGACAATCGATAGGAGGTTAAACACCTCTCAATAATACCGATTCGTCAATTAGTTTTGTTACAAATATGAATTGAAAGTAACTGTCTATTTTAAACACGAACGACACGAAAATTATATGAAAAGGGCAACAGAAATCTTTTTTGTATTTTCTTGTTATTTCGTGTATTTTGGTATCGCCAAGAAGTTTGATTTAGCTTGGGAGATGAAAGGTTCTCCCCGTGAAAATTGCTTATGTAGCATGTAGTTGGGCAACGCTCTAGAGGAGTAATCTTCTGGGGTGGGATTTGTCTTAAAGTATTGCGAGCAATCGCCGTACCTAACGAAGATGTCAGCCGTAATGTCAACGCCTTAGCTGGCAGGACGTGAACCCGGTTCGGTCTCGTAACACCATTGATTGTGACCAATCCTACCGAAAGGGACGAAGTCATCACCGAAAACGAAGAAATAAGGCAGCAGTTTTCGGGCAATCCGGGGCGACAGGGGACAGCGGGCATCGACAGTTAAATCAGGAACTTGGGAGACCCCATTCGACAGAGCAGAATAGTCAATGTTCTGACTCAACTTGTTGCGGGAATGAATAACCGTAACGGGGTAGTTTGGGGAGTCAGATGAGGGCATATACTATAAACGGCAGTGCTTTCAAGGTGCCCTTTTTTTATTATTTTTTCTTTCGTTTAATATTTGAAAAGTCGAGACATGGTTTACTTTTGGGTCATATTTTTTTATTATTTTTTTTTTCTCCTCGCCTATTTTTTTTGAATTTATTGATATTGATTTTTTGTCCTAACGTTTTTAGATACTCGGCGAGTTGTTCGTTTGTCATGTTGTCGAATTTTTCGGTCCAGAATTGAGCGGGCAAGCTCATTTCCATTCCCAGCCATACCTGACTCGTTTCGGTATAAGC
>JAIROD010000413.1 GCA_031257725.1 Planctomycetaceae bacterium
ATCAGTGGAATTTTTCGGAGATTGAAGTTTATTTTTTACCACCCCTGTCCCTCCGAAGGAGGGGAATCATTCCCCTCCTTCGGAGGGGCTAGGGGTGGTCATTCGGAGGAAACGACTGACAAGTTAAAAAAAATATTCCACTAATATATTACAAAAATTGAATGATGAGAAAGCCCCTGTAAAGGTTTTTGTAAAAGTTTACGTTTAAACTTATGTCTCTATCGCAATTTTCACGCCAAATTGGGAAAACATCTAAAATACCTTTTGCCTAAACACAATTGACCATTAATCTTTGATCATCCGTCCCCATCGTTTCTAATGTCCCTAGAAAGTGAAGCGGGAGATTAGGGATGATGGGGACTTTGAATTTCAATTGTTCTGGTTTTCCTTTTGCCTGATAACGCGGTTTTGGGCAAACTGTCGGATTTCCGCCATCATTTCCGAACCGGCTTTTGCCTTTGGTTCCAACACCCAAGGAAGCCGAATCGTGAAAGTGCTGCCGATTCCAAGTTGGCTTTCAACCATAATTTCACCTTCGAGCATTTTACAAATTTCCTTAACAATCGAAAGACCAAGACCACTGCCGGAATGTTCACGCTTCATCGCATCGCCTTCAGTCATGGTACTTTTTCCCTGCCGGAATTTTTCAAAAATAATCAATTGATCTTCTTCGGAAATTCCCACGCCGGTATCGGTAACTTTAATTTCAAGCATATCACGGCTTCGCGGAATTTTGGCGGCGGCACCGGCAATGGGTGCCGGAGTTGCGGTTACGGGAACGGGAACAGCCGGAAGCCGTTGTACGGTAAGCCGGATACGTCCGCCTTCAGGAGTGAATTTGATTGCGTTGGAAAGGAGATTGTTCAAAATCTGCTGGATTCGTGATTCGTCCTGTTTCATTGGCGGCAAATTCGTTTCCACCATTGTTTCCAAATCAATATTTTTCCGGTCAACAAGCGGTTTCGCCATATCCGCTTGCGCGGCAACCGTCGCGGCAATATTAAACGACGAGGTCTGAATATCCATGCGTCCCGCTTCCATTTTCGCCATGTCGAGAATATCGTTAATCATGGAAAGCAGGGAACGCCCCGAATGGTTAATATTTTCGACGTAACGTTTTTGTTTGTCGTTGAGGGTGGAAATGGAACCGAGTACGTCGCTGAATCCCAAAATACTATTGAGCGGTGTACGAAGTTCGTGAGACATTGTCGCCATAAAATCGCTTTTCACCCGGTTTGTTTCGTAAAGTTGAATGGTCAGGTGCGCCAGTTCATCGACTTTGCTTTCGAGTTCATTGTTGGCTTTGCGAAGCATTTCCTGCGAATTAACCAGATGGCGGAGCATCCGGTTGAACGCTTCGGAAAGAACTTCAAATTCATCACCGGTACGGATTTCCGCGCGTTTCGATAACTCGCCGCGTGAAATGGATTCCGAAACTTCCCGAAGATTTTTCAATGGTTTAAGCACCACCACACGAATCACAATATTAACCGCAGCTATTGCCAAAAACGCAGAAATAATCGCCGCCGTCAACATGTAAGCCCAATAGCGTTGTAACCCTTTTTTGACGGAATATTCCGGAATCTCGACATGAATAACGCCCATTAATTCGCCTTGCACAAAATCATGACAAACGGCGCATTCGCTTTCACGGTTCATACGGACTTCTTCGAAGTAGTGATAGGTTCTGTTCTCATCAAATTGAAATTCATATCGTGGAGCTTTTTCCGGTTGAAAATCGGGGTTTGTCTGGTAAAAAGGGAATTTTTCCAAAATGGAGGCATAAGTGTTCCAATCTTGTTCGGTTCGTTTTTTACGTTCTTCCTGCTCGACAATATCAAAATCGTTAAAATAAATTTCACGGAGTTTTTCGGGATTGGCAATACAGGTTGCTTTCCAATCGCTGTTTTGAATTCGTTTCATAATCTCTTCCATTTTCTGCCGAAAATCCGAAGTGTTCGTGTTTGGCGGCATAGGCAACAGAGGAGTTTCATTCGAGGACGTGGAATTACTGGGCGGACTGTTCGCAAATGCTTCCCAATGAGCTTCCAAAAGATACTGTTCCGTCCACATGTTTGCCATGATCGGGTTCAAAGCCAAAACAATCTGCCGTGTTACACCGTAATACAGCAAAAAACTGACGCCAAGAACAATCGAAAGAGAAATAGAGAAAAAAAGCATACACTTCATCTCCAAACTCGTTTCGATTAAAGCACGATTCAACGGACGTGACATTATTAATATTAATTGCAGATTACAGATTGACGATTGTAAATTGGTAACTGTTTGCGAACAACAAAATAAGTAATATATCAGTGGAATTTTTCGGAGATTGAAGTTTATTTTTTACCACCCCTGCCCCTCCGAAGGAGGGGAATAATTCCCCTCCTTCGGAGGGGCTAGGGGTGGTCATTCGGAGTAAACGACTGAATAGTTAAAAAAAATATTCCACTGATATATTACGAAATAAGAAATACAACAAAGAATATTTTTTTTTATTTTTTCATGTCGTAAAATCGGCAAAGATAACCATATCGGTTTTAATCTCATGGACGGAACAACCGGTAAATCCGGTTGCATTACACCGCAATCTTTAACACATAGCATAAACGCGGTAAAACAAGGAGGGTAAAATGGATAAGACCCAAAAAAGAAATGTCTGGATTCAAAGTCCTGATTATTTATCTTATGAAATCGGCGAAGTAAGCCGTGATGAAATCGAAAAAATCTGGGGAGCACGCTGGGCTCAAAAGTGTATTCGTGATGTTGCGGAAGAAGTGGCGATTGCTCGGTTTTCTCCGTTTCCGCGTGCAAAATCTCAAGAATTTTGTTCTCCACAACTCCATTTTGAAAACAATTCGGCAACTCTTACCGTAAGCCCATGGACTGATGTTAAACCCGCCATTCTTTACGGTTCTCCACTACAAGATTTTAACTCGTGGACAGTTACCCTGCGCGTTAAACGCGGACATCGTTTGCTGGGACTTATTCCGGTAAACTATTGCTTCGAAATAGTCGTTTTGCAAGAAGATGCTCTTAAACTTGTACGCCTGTTTTATGACCATACTCCAGAAGAACTTGTTAAAAAAGCAAAAATCTGGCGTGAACAAATCAATGAACGTTATCGCTATCGACTCGTCGGCACCTTCTTCTTACAATAAGTCAACATAAATATTGCCGATTAGTTCGGAATTTTGGGGGATAGTTGGCTGTTCAATATAAGGTAGTGCTAAGTGTCCTAATTTCGCTTGATTAAAAATTTTCTTCCTTTTCCCCCAAATCGCCCATTTTGGTCTTGTCTCATGGAATACAAAATCATTATAATACCGTATTTGTTATTTT
>JAIROD010000429.1 GCA_031257725.1 Planctomycetaceae bacterium
TTCTATTATTTCACTTGCTACTAAGGTTTTTTGTTAAATGGTTTTGTTAGAAAATCAGGTTGAAAATAAGGTTGAAACAATAACAAGATGTTTTCGCAAATTCGACTGAAATATTACAAAATTTCAGTGTCGGAAAACAAGAAAGCAAAACATTCTGATTGGAGATAATTTAATGCGGTCTTCTGTTGCAATTTTGGGAGCCGGAATGATGGGCATTGCAATTGCGGCGGCGCATCTCCGTTGCGGTTTTTCCGTACTTCTTTATGATTCAGTTGATTCGGTGCTTCAAACGGCGTCGCAACGGATTGCTCAAGAACTTCAGTTACAAAAAGAAGCGTTCAACACCTCCCGTTTGAAACTCATTCGGAATATTGACGACGTACACTCATGTCAGATAATTATTGAGACGATTACAGAAAAGCGCAAATTGAAACAAAAACTTTACCGACATTTACAACAAACTGCAAAAGGTCAAACGCCTTATTTATTTTCCAATACTTCAACGATTTCGATTTCGGGTCTTGCGGAAGTTCTTGAACCTGATTGGCGGCAACAATTTTGCGGATTCCATTTTTTCCATCCGGTTCGTCAACGTTCATTAATTGAAATTATAGCGGGCGTGGAAACAGTTTCAGCAACGGTTACGCGGGCGCAGGAACATGCCGGTCTGATTGAAAAGCAATCAATTATGGTCGGTGATCACCCCGGTTTTCTTGTCAACCGGATTTTGAATTTTTATTTAAACTCTGCATTGATGCTTCTTGAAGAAGGAGTTGCTCTTGACCGGATCGAATCTATTGCAACGAAATTTGGAATGAAGATAGGACCGTTTCACATAATGGATGAAATTGGTCTTGATGTGGTTTTTCATGCCGGTTGGGTTTTATACAAGGCGTTTCCGGAACGTATTTTCAATTCATCGGTGTTACTAAAACTTGTTGAAAGCGGTAATTTGGGTCGTAAAACGGGATGCGGTTTCATGTTGTATCCGCATAAGATTTCATGGGAAGGCGAGGGAATCCCCAATCCGGACTTACCACCAATATCTGCAACAGATTCCAATTCTAATTCCAACTTTGATTCTGATTCCGATTCAAATATTTCGGACGACAACATTGTTCAACGTCTTTTTGTTCCGATGTATGAGGAGGCGATTCGTTGTCGAGATGAGGGAGTGATCAATGATCTTGCGGTTGCGGACTTTGCTTCCATCCACGCACTTGGTTTCCCGCCGGAAAAAGAAGGAATTGTTTCATGGGGAATGAAAAATAATTGAGGCTCTCTAAAAATATCATTTACCAAAACATTCATGATAACAAACGGTACCGACACTTGATGGTACTTCATTGTACCGACACGAGATGGTACTTAGTACTAATCACTAATCTTGTTTGTTTTTTTAGAATTGTTAGAATTTTGGGATCTGTTTTGAAGATCCTTTGTCCTTGCCAACAAAAAATTGAAACCGTTTTTGGTATTCTTTGTCGAACAACCGCCATGTCTCAGGAACCTTACCAACCCTACATCTGGGATCGTCATGAAATTTTACCTCGTGAAGAAATTCGGGCGTTGCAATTTGTCCGGTTGCGTGATTGTATTCGCCGTTGTTTGGCGGTGCCGTTTTACCGGAAAAAATTCGACGAGCTGGGAATTTCACCGGATTCAATTCATTCAGTGGACGACATCACCCAATTACCCTTCACCACCAAAGCAGATTTTCGTGATAATTATCCGCTTGGTTTTTTGGCGGTTCCTCGTGAACGGATTGTCCGTTATCACGGTTCAACCGGAACCACCGGAAAACCAACCATTGTCGCCTACACCCAAGAAGACCTCGATCTTTGGGCAGGACTTTGTGCCCGCTTTTTAGTTTCCGGCGGTTTGCAGTCTCATCACACAGTTCAGGTGGCTTTTGGTTATGGTTTGTTCACCGGCGGTTTTGGTCTCCATTACGGGATTGAACGAGTCGGCGCAGCCGTCATTCCAGCCGCCTCCGGCAATACCAAACGGCAATTAATGCTCCTTCAAGATATGCAGGCGGACGCATTGGTTTGTACGCCGAGTTATGCGTTGAATATTGCCGATGCCATTCACCACGAAGGAATTGACCGTTCCCGTCTTGCTCTGAAATTGGCGTTTCTCGGTAGTGAACCGTGGACGGAGGCCATGCGTGAAACATTGGAAAAATCACTGGATATTAAGGGGAGTAACAATTACGGATTGAGTGAAGTGATTGGTCCCGGGGTCAGCGGTGAATGTCCGGAGCGGAGCGGAATGCACATTCAGGAAGATCATTTTATTGTCGAATGTCTCAATCCGGACACATTGGAACCGGTTCCCGAAGGTCAACCGGGTGAATTGGTGATTTCCTCCATTTCCCGCGAAGCAATGCCGATTCTTCGTTACCGGACTCGCGATATTGCCTCGCTCCATTCAGGAAAATGCCCTTGCGGACGCTCAACAATCCGAATGTCCCGCATTATTGGTCGAAGTGATGATTTGCTTATTCTTCGCGGGGTCAACGTGTTTCCGTCACAAATTGAAGAAGCTCTGCTCACCATTGAAGGAGCGGCTCCGCATTATCAAATTGTTGTTGATCGTCCCAAGATATTGGATGAAATTCGTGTTCGGGTGGAGATTTCGCCGGAGTTGTTCTCGGACAAAATGACCGATATGACCAACCTCAAGCACAAAATCGAACACGCCATTCAACAGATGACCGGTTTACACATGCAAATCGAATTACTCCCGCCGCAATCACTGGAACGTTTTGAAGGTAAAGCAAAACGTGTGATTGATAATCGAAAACTCGTCGATTAAATTTTACGCTAATACTTTTCCGGCGTTCTATTGCGACCTTCCGGTTGCAGCTCTGAACTTTAAAGCGCCTGCTTTGAACGTAACTATTCCGTCGCAGTGAATATTCCCTTTTCTGTCCCGTAGGATAGGGTGTGTAAAATGCGTTATTAAACCGTGTGTATGTTTTTATCAGGATGTTTTCCAAACAATTTTTGAAAAGAACAATTTATCACCGGAGTATATTATTGCTGAAAATATAATGACACGGGGAATGCCGGTTGATTTTATTTCGCTCCAATTCCATGTTTTTGATAATCGTTGGTTACAGGAAGCCTATTCACCGGCGTCGGTTCGTAAAGCGATAGTGAAGTTTGGGGATTTGGGAGTTCCTGTGGAGATTGCGGAATTGGGGGGGTACTTTGGAATTGATTTGAAACGTCCTCAATTATTACGAAGTGCAGTACATGATCCGGTAACAAAGGCGGCTTTGATTAAGAATATGTACAAGTTCTTTTTTAGTTTAGTCAGCGCGCGAAAATAACCTGTTCAAAATGTTATTGCTTATTTTTTTGCGATTGTTATAATTCGCGTATGTTTCCACCCGATATTTTTTATTCAATCTATCAAAAATACGCTTCGATGCGCGCGGTTCTTCACGAGCGTGGTGTTCGGCGATGGGCTGCCGCAGAAGCGAAACAACTTGGTCGTGGTGGTATTAGTGTTGTTGCGTTGGCGACGTGTCTGAGTCGTACCACGATCCGTCGTGGTCTGCTCGAATTGGAATCAACCGACAGCCCACTTGATCCCCTGCGTTCACGTCTTGCCGGCGGCGGTCGCAAAAAAATTGAACAAAAATATCCTCACATCAAAAACGAACTTGAACAATTACTCGAATATACCATACGTGGTGATCCTCAATCGCCGTTGCGATGGACCTGTAAAAG
>JAIROD010000453.1 GCA_031257725.1 Planctomycetaceae bacterium
CTAAAAAACGGAACAAAATGGAAAAGTGAAGAATAGAAAATTGCCTAAAAAAACAAAATTTAACGATATCAACCCACTAACACCCACTTGCAAAAAACACAGTTGCTAAGGTTGTTTTGTTAAGAAAATAAGGTTGAAAATAAGGTTTTTTTGAACTGTTTTTAAGTTAGCGAAAAGGTCTAATATTGTAATATAAATTAGTGGAATATTTTTTTAACTATTCAGTGGATTGTTGGTCTAGTTATGTAAACGTCTGCCATCGGGTCAACGCCGCTAGGCGTTTACTGTGAATAACCGCCGGTTTCAACCGGCGGAAAAGCACCCCCACTAAACTCAACCCCTTTAGGGGTTGACCACAAAACGCGCGATCTATTGGACAACCCCTAAAGGGGTTGAGGTGGTTGTGCATCCGTTACCGCCGGTTGAAACCGGCGGTTATTCACGTTGAACCCCTAAAGGGGTTGTTGCTTGTAATAAATCAACCGCAAAATGTAAAACATTCAATCGAGTGAATAGATACAAAAAAAATATTCCACTGATATATTACAGATTTCGTTATCCCCAAACCGCTCACGATGGACGAATTGGAACAAATGGTCGTCAAATACGGTATCTGCGATTGAACGTGATTGATCAGAATCCGTGTTGTTGCAGAATATTCAAAAAAAGTAACAGATCAATGAGAATCTTCAGGTTCGAGAATATTCAGGTTTCCACAAAAACATGATGAACCCAAATTAATCTGCTGCGAAAATCAGCGTCATTGGCGTAATCAGCGGATCGATAAATTATGAAAATTCAAATTAAGGAGGAAAGATATTATGAAAATGGTTAAAGCGATGTTGCGTCCTGATTATGTTGATGTTGTTGCGGATTGTCTTGCGGAAGCGGGATTTGTCTCGGCAACAAAAATTAACGCCTTCGGACGCGGGAAACAAAAAGGAATCACCGTCGGAACTGTCCGTTACGATGAATTGCCCAAAACAATACTGTTGATTGTTGTCGAAGACAACGAAGTTGATCGTGTTCTCGAAATTATCCGCGAGAACGCTTACACCGGTAATTTCGGCGACGGAAAAATTTTCGTCAGTCCTGTTGAACGGGTTATTACCGTGAGAACCGGAAACGAAGGACTTTAATTTTTGAACCCAATATCACGAACTTGGAATAAAGGAGGAAACACAATAATGAAAGAAATCATTGCGATGATTCGTCCTAAAATGATGACGAAAACAAAGGACGTATTGGAAAAAACCGGAATCCCAAGTATGACGGCATTGCCGGTTCTTGGACGCGGGAAACAACAAGGAATTGTCGGCGAAGTTAATATTGAATATCGTCCACAGATTCTTGAACAGAAAAACCGCCGAATGAAATACATTCCCAAACGGATGCTTTCCATTATTGTTAAAGACGACGAAGTTGATACGGTTATTAAATCGCTGATCGAGGTAAATCATACCGGTGAATTCGGCGATGGGAAAATTTTTATTTGTCCGGTCGATGATGTGTTGCGTGTAAGAACCGGAGAAAACGGTGAAAACGCCATTGCGTGAAAACGCTATTGAGTAATAATTCGGAACGCAAACGTTTCACCGGCGTGAGTTTCTATTTTTTACCGTATCGAATTCGGGCAGGTTGTCTGCGTTCATATAACATTAACAAATTACAATAAAAACCATAAAGGAGGATTTACGATGCCTTATCATTTATTTCGGTGCAGCGAATGTATTCCTGAGCGGGAGAAACATGCCGTGATTAAGGGAGTGGGCGAAGATATTTCTATGGCATTGCCGTTGGGTTATCTCAACACGATTCCGGGAACGATTTCGGAGCGCGGTTGCGCTTATTGCGGGGCGAAGCATGTAATCGGAACTCCCATGAAAGACGTGATTCATTTAAGTCACGGACCGGTCGGTTGTACTTATGACACTTGGCAGACCAAGCGTTATATCAGCGACAACGACAACTTCCAACTTAAATATACCTTTGCCTCCGACATGAAGGAAAAACATGTCGTGTTTGGCGCGGAGCAGTTACTCAAGAAAAATATTCTCGACGCTTTTGCGGCGTTTCCCAATATTAAGCGGATGACTATTTATCAGACGTGTGCATCGGCGTTGATTGGCGACGATATGAACGCATTAGCGGATGAGATTATGGAGGAGCATCCCGAAGTGGATATTTTTGTTTGCAATTCACCGGGTTTTGGCGGTCCGAGTCAATCCGGCGGACATCACAAAATTAACATTGCGTGGATCAATCAAAAAGTCGGAACCGTCAATCCTGAAATTGACGCCGATTATATTATCAATTACGTTGGCGAATACAATATTCAAGGCGATCAGGAAATGATGCTTGATTACTTTAAGCGGATGGGCGTTCATGTTCTTTCCACGTTTACCGGCAATGGTTCTTATGACGACTTGCGGGCGATGCATAAAGCGCATTTGAATGTGTTGGAGTGTGCGCGTTCGGCGGAATATATTTGCAATGAATTGCGTGTTCGTTACGGGATTCCGCGAATGGATATTGACGGTTTTGGTTTTGAGCCGCTTTCGTCTTCGTTGCGGAAGATTGGTTTGTTTTTCGGCATTGAAGAAAGAGCGTCGAATATTATTGACGAAGAAACATCGCGTTGGAAGCCGGAATTGGATTGGTACAAAGCGAGGTTGTTGCATAAAAAAGTTTGTTTGTGGCCCGGCGGATCGAAACTTTGGCATTGGGCGAATGCGATTCATGAGGAGATGGGCGTTGACGTTGTTTCGGTTTACACCAAGTTTGGACATCAGGGCGATATGGAAAAAGGAATTTCACGTTGCGAAGAAGGCGCGCTTGCCATTGATGATCCGAATGAGCTTGAAGGGCTTGAAGCGATGGAAATGTTACAGCCGGATATTATTTTCACAGGCAAGCGTCCGGGAGAGGTTGCTAAAAAGGTTCGTGTTCCTTATCTCAATGCTCATGCTTATCACAATGGTCCTTGGAAAGGTTATGAGGGTTGGGTTCGTTTTGCGCGGGATATTTACAACGGAATTTATTCGCCGATACATCAACTTTCTCTTTTGGATATTAGCAAGGACGAAATTCCTACCGACAAAAGATTCGTAACAAACCGAATGTTATCCGACGCGGGATTGTCGGAGGAGGTTAAGAATGATACCAGGTTGCGTCCTTACACGGGCAATTATGATTGTGTCTCTCCGTTGCGGAATAAGACGTATCCTGAATTTCCGCGAAAAGGAAAAGATTGGGATAAGGAAACTGCCTATAAACAATTGGAATCGGATCGGAATCGGGGCGGTTGTTGCCGGATGAAGACGGCTGAATCCGGTTGTCGCAAGTTGGAGGAAGCGGTATCCGGTTGAAATCGCAACTGTCTATTTTGTTTGTAACGGATGTTCCCTTTTTGGGGACTAAAATTTTATCAGATGCTTGAATTTGTAGGGTTTTCAAAAAGATGTACCCAGTAAATGACTTAAATTGGGAGCTATTTTACTTCCTCTTTATTC
>JAIROD010000770.1 GCA_031257725.1 Planctomycetaceae bacterium
GATTTTACCAACATATCGTCCCTAACGGGACGAACATTTTTAATCGTAATCGCTTTCTACCAATATGTTGTCCCTATCGGGACAGGAAAACGAACATTCACCGCGACTGAATAGTTACAGTCGAACAACGCGGGGCAAGCCCACGCCGTTAACTTTCGGTAAATGCTGAATTATTAGAGATTCCTATGTACTTTTTTTTGATTGTTTATAGATTGCTGCGCTACATTCCCGCCTGCTGGAACTACAATTCATGAATATCACCAAATTCTATCCCTTGAAACACACTTGCCGGTGAACGTTAGGAAAACATAAAATAGATCGCTACGCCTCCTTAGTGTAATCTCATACCGGGTTTGGCACCGTTGTCCGGTGAAAGCAGGAATATTTCATGACCGGCAACTCCGGCATTGCCCGAACCTGCGGCAACAATCATCGCTTCACTCGTTCCAAATTTCATTTGACGCGGCTCCAAATTGGCAACACAAACAACTAAACGACCAATTAGTTTTTCCGGTTCATAAGCCGCTTTGATGCCCGCAAAAACATTACGAAATTCGCCGCCGCCTAATGAGAGTTTCAACCGTAACAGTTTACGCGCTTCTTTCACCTCCGACGCTTCAACAATTCGGGCAATGCGAAGATCAACTTTGGTAAAATCATCAATAGAAATTTTGGTTTCAAGAAGCGGTTCCGCCGCAAGCGTATCGCCGGAATCGTCCCCGTTGCCGCCATCGCCCGCCGAAGGAACAACATTTTCCTGTTTACTCTCTTCGATAATTTGGGCAATACCTGATTTTTCAACACGTGTCATAAGATGTTTATAAGGATTAACCTGAGTTCCCAGTAAATGTTCTTTTGAAAGATTCCAATGATCAATCTTGCTATTAAGTAATTCCTCAACCTGTGTTTTCAACTTCGGCAAAACCGGAGCAAGGTAAACAACAATCTGACGGAATAAGTTCAGTCCAATCGTACAAATATCACGCAAATCGGTTTTTCGTGCAGGGTCTAATTTGATCGTCCATGGCGCGGCATCTTCGATAAACTTGTTTGCCCGATCACCACATTCCATAATCAGCCGAATCGCCTTACCATAATCACCGTTTTCATAGGCTTCCGCAATTTCATCACCCAATCTCGCCGCTTGTTCAAACAAACCGTTGTCGTCGGGATAGTAGTCTGAAAGTCCGGTGTGGACGGCAAACTTCGCCGTTCGGGATGCCAAATTAACCACGTTCCCCACCAAATCCGCATTGACTTTACTTTCAAGCTCTTCAAAATTCAAATCCATGTCGTCAACACGGCTTGACAATTTCGAAGCGTAAAAATAACGCAGGTATGACGGATCAAGATATTTCAAATAAGTTGACGCTAAAATGAATGTCCCGCGACGTTTAGCCATTTTTTCGCCGTTGACTGTTAAAAAACCGTGAATATGAATTTTTTTCGGCAACGTAAATCCTGCCGTTTTAAGCATTGTGGGCCAAAATAACGTGTGAAAATAGGTAATGTCCTTACCGATAAAATGATGAATTTCCGTTGCGGGATTTTTCCACCAATCGGCAAGATCATAGCCTTTACGTTTACACCATTCCCAAGTGGAAGCAATATAACCGGTCGGCGCGTCAAACCAAACATACCAATAATTACCCGGCGAATCGGGAATTTCAAAACCAAAATAAGGTTCCGGTCTCGAAACATCCCATGAATGTAACGGTTCACCCAAAAATTGACCGGAAAGATAATGTTCAATTTCCTGTTGCAGTGTTCCTGAATGAACCCATTGATCAAGGAATTGGTGTTCGATTTCGATATTGACGAAAAGATGTTTCGATTTCCGAATCTCCGGTTTTGTTCCGGTAATTGTACTCACCGGATCCGTTAAATCAGCCGGAGAATAATGCGCACCACAAACTTCACAATTATCACCGTATTGATCTTTCCTGCCGCATTTCGGACACGTTCCTTTCACAAAACGGTCTGCAAGAAATGTTTTCGCTTCAATATCGTAAAGTTGTTCGATCTCCTTTTCTTCAACCATTCCGGCATTTCGGATTGCAGCCCAAATGTTGTTACAAAGTATCCGGTTTTCCTCGCCGTGTGTACTGCCGTAATTGTCAAACTCAATACCAAAACCATTAAAATCTTTTAAATGAGCGGCGTTCATCATTCCGATGATTTCTTCTTCTTTCCGTCCTTCAGTTCTGGCACGGATCATCATGGTGGTTCCATGCGTGTCGTCTGCACAGATATAAACGCAATCATTTCCATACAACTTCTGGAAACGAACCCAAATATCCGTCTGAATGTACTCGACAAGATGACCAATATGAATATGCCCATTGGCATACGGTAACGCACTAGTTACTAAAATTTTACGTTTCATAGATTATTTTTCACAAAAAAGTGATTCATTTTAAGTTTTATAAGTTTTATTCTCAAAAACAATCGTCCAAGGGGCATCTCTAATAATTCAATTTTTTATTTTCAAGCCATTAATTAATTAATAAATTAATAGTTAACGACGGGGTTTACCCCGTGTTTTAGGGTTAAGTTGAACAACGCGGGGCAAGCCCACGCCGTTAACTTTCGGTAAATTCTGAATTATTAGAGGTTCCC
>JAIROD010000799.1 GCA_031257725.1 Planctomycetaceae bacterium
ACTTTTCCGGCTGTTACAAAATTTTCCATGCGCCCTTCCGCTTCACACTTATCAAAAGCGTAACGAATAGTTTTCTCCTGCACTGTCTTTATTTTGGGCAACCAGAAATTATCGGTCAACATTACCTTGCCCAACTTCACTTGTTGAATCGGATAATCGGAATGTTGGCTATTCTTGTCCGTGACGGAGTCTTTGAGTTTCAGCAATGTCACGCTATACGGTTTGACAATAACCTGACCGTTGAATACTTCATCTTTCGTTTCTTTAATTTCGATTCGGTATGGTTGATCGGGATCATTGAAGCCGTTGGGGTTATTTTCGGGATCGGTAATTTCAAACCGTGTCAAATTTTTACCGGCAACATTGAAATTCCGAATATCAAATTTTATCGTAACATCACGTCCCAGCGTATTGACAATTCCGACCGTCAACATATCACCGGACAACGCCGTTTGAACATCGACTGGTTTTGTTCCATTGGACAATGCCGGTTCGATTTCTGTTTTGAGCGGCAAGTTGCCGAAATGGTTGCGGTACAATTCTAAAACGAGTCCGGTGGTTTCCATTTTGGCGTTGGTTTTGCTTGTTTTGATGCAGCCGAGTACATTGACTGGCATTGAATAATTTGCCATAAAATACATCTCCGACTGTCGGGCAAATTCGTGAAGTCCCGCCGCAATTCCGAGTCCATCTTTCACATCGAGTCTTTTCCCGACTTCACCGAAAACATCCGGCGTTTTGGACCAATAATTCCATTCGTCCATTGCAATCGGAACAGTAACTTCCTTGAAATTTTGCAACGTTTTTCTGTAATGCCGGTGAGCGTTGGCGATACGTTTGACTTCATTCGGCACTCTCCAAACATATTCCGTAATGTTGTCTTTTAATGCTCCGACATAAAAATGTTCACTAATGAGGTCAAGATGTTTTGCTGCACCGGACAAAAACGCTTCGTCCCATTTTCCAACATTGCCAACACCAATCACCTTGACTTTCGTGTCTTTCGCACGAAAAGCGTCAACAAAGGCGTTGTGTTTTTCGATGTATTTTTCAACCGGCATGTGACCGATTTGCCAACCTCCATACATTTCGTTACCAATTCCCCACCATGTTACATTGTAAGGTTCGGGAAATCCGTGTTCGGCGCGAAGTTTACCCATTGGAGTTTGCGCGTCGCCGTTAATGTATTCGAGTTCTTTCACCGCGTTTTCAACATTGCCGTTACCGGTATTGACAACGATGTACGGTTCTGTTTTGAGCAATTTACAAAACGCAAAATATTCATTGATCCCGAAATCATTTGGTTCAACACCACGCCACGCCGGATTTTTACGCGGCGGACGTTTATCGCGATCACCGATACCGTCCTTCCAATCGTAACCGCTCACAAAATTCCCGCCGGGCCAACGATAAATCGGTGAATCCAACCGTTTCAGTAATTCCAACGTGTCGGCGCGCAAACCGTTCACGTTATCATTCGGCATCAAACTGACGCAGCCGACCGTGAAAGTTCCCTTGCCGAATGCTGCAACTTCCAACATAACGTTATCGAAATCGCCTGTTGGTTCGTAAACAAATTCGACCTTGTAAAAATCGCCGACTTTGACCGGCATTTTGAAAGCGTCGTGATCTTCTTTTTGGTCACTCCAATGAAAATGGACTTCGATTCGCTGAATCCCTTCGGACGGTTTAACCCAAGCGTAACCGACATATTTTTTCCCTTTTCGTACAGCCAACCCGTTTTGCCAAACACCAAGCCAACGCGGTTCTTCGCTTTCCGCCGTGAACGATTCCGGCGAATGTTTTCCGACAAAAGGTTGTTGTTCGGTCATGCGGAGATTGCAATTGTAAATTGCTTTCCACGCGGATTCTTTGCCGCCGACGGAATAAAAGAATTTCCGATCTTCCAGCATTTCCGCCAAGATTCCGTTGTTAATGCAATGCCCCATGTGTTCAATAAATTGTCCGTAGATAAACGGTGAAATTTTTGCACCGCGTTGTGATGCGTCAATTTTAACCGTCGGCGACCAATCTTGATCCGCCGCCTGCGACAACACAATCGAACAACTATAAAATACAAACATTGAAAAGATACACATTGAAAATACACACTGTAAAAATAAATGTTTCGTCATTTTATTCTCCGGTTAGGTTTTAGTTAATGGGTTAGTATGGATCTGTACTTTCCAAAAAATTAACAAGGTCAATATGCTTAAATTTAAGGTATTTTAAAACAATCTCTATTTTTTGCGACTTCTACTTTTTGAGCAAAGGTGCATTTAATCAGCGATAATTTTGAAAAATACTCAAAATAAAGGCTTTTGACGAAAGTAGTTTACCATCATTTTTTGGAAAGTGCAGTATGGATGCTGAAAACCGAATTTTAAGTTGTGTTGCTTGTCCTTACTTGATGTTGCTACGTAATATTGTCAATGAATTTGCCGGAAAAATTCGGTTAAAAGTCGGCGAATCGATGGAAAAATTCGACTCTTTCGGCGATACCTTGTAAGGTTGCTCCAATGTATTTTCGTCGTTGCCGTTTTCCGATGTCAGAACAATTTCTTTAACGGTCGAATGAATTTTCGTCACGCCTTCAAGCATGATTTTTGTATTGCAAGGTTTTGGCGAAGTATTGACGATTTTCATAATCAATTCGTCTTGTTTTTCATTCAAACCTGAAACAACATAAAGCGGAGTTGATTTGGCAGCAGGCAATTCCCGTTCAAGAAGGAATTGATCATCAATAAAACATCGAACATGCCTGCCTTTTAATTCAATTCGTATATTGTACCAACGACCATTTTCAACAGTAAATGGATGCGGCTCGCCAACCATTTGACGGTTAATTTCAATTCCAGTACGGGAATTTTCCCAGCCGCCGATATTGAGCCAGGCAACATCGTTTTTTGATACCGCAAAAAGAATCAGAAATCCTTCTTTGCCCTCGATTTTTCGGGCTTTGACGGAAAAAGTACGATCATTCCATGTGTCTGATCCAAAAGTGTAAC
>JAIROD010000221.1 GCA_031257725.1 Planctomycetaceae bacterium
CTTTTTTTAATAAGGTAATAAGGTTTGTTTGTTGTGGGAACAATGGCTACTAAGGTTGTTTTGTTTGAAAATAAGGTAAAAATAAGGTTGGTTAAAGCAATCCAATACGTTTTCGCAAAGTCCACTGATATATTACCTGTTTTCTACCAAGATGTCGTCCCTAACGGGACGAAAATTGGTATTATTCTCCAATCACTGATGCCCCCCAAAATTCTGAAATAATCGTAATATATCAGTGGAATTTTTCGGAGATTGAAGTTTATTTTTTACCACCCCTGCCCCTCCGAAGGAGGGGAATAATTCCCCTCCTTCGGAGGGGCAGGGGGTGGTCATTCGGAGGAAACGACTGAATAGTTAAAAAAAAAGATTTCACTGATATATTACTGATTAATTGATTAATTGATTAATAGATTCGTGGAGAGTTGAGAGCGGAGAGAGTTGCAAGCGGATTGATTACGATCCACGTTCAACTCTCAATTATCTGCTGCCCTTTCAGGGCGTTGATCGTGTTGACCGTTACCCGCCGCGTTGCGGCGGGCTGGCTTGTGTTGCCCTTTCAGGGCGAAAGAAAGAACCATTGACCGTCCCCACAAACGGAAAACGCTCCATTTGTCCCCCCCTAATTCCGACCATTTACTCTGCTTCATGTTCCGTCTTTCGTTTTATCCTCTTTTTGGCAGTTACTGGGTGTTTTTTGGGTTAGCCCTTGTTATCGGTATCATTTTACTGAGTATTCGTCCGTCCGGTGAACGGGTTCCGCGCGGCGGTCGGATTTGTTTGATGTTGTTGCGTTTTATTGCGTTTCTTTTACTCCTTTTTGGCATGCTTCGCCCGACATTGGTTTATACAAAATCGCAACCGCTTGCTTCAACATTGCATATTCTTCTTGACCAATCGGAAAGTATGAGCCGTCCTGACGAATTGGGCGGCAATACCCGATTTCAGACGGCAAAAGAAGCGTTACTCCAAGCCGTTCCGCAACTCAAACGTTTACAATCGCGTGCGGAAATCAAGGTTTTTGCATTTGATGCGTCGCTTATTCCGTTGGAGATTCAAGAGGGACATATCAGCAATCTTCCTGAATTTCCCAAAGGAAAAGAAACTGCATTGGGTGCGGTGTTGGACATGGTGCGTCAACATTCATCCGGTAAACGCGTTCTTGGAACTATTTTACTTTCCGACGGAACTCAACGAACTCGTCCTCCGCGTGATCTTTTACCACAGGATGCGGCGGTACGGTTTCGCGATGCCGGTATTCCGCTTTATTCTATTCCGTTTGGGCAGGCAACCGGTACGCCGGATGTTCTGGATATTTCGGTGAACGATGTTCAGGCGAATGATCGGGTTTTTGTCAAAAATGAATTTCTGGTAAGCGGTTCACTCCGAATTGCCGGTTATCGCAATAAACCGGTTCCGGTTCAACTTTTTTTTGAAGAGGAATCCGGTACCATGCAACAAGTTGCGGAGTTGGAAGTCCGCAGCCGTGACGACGGTCAGATCATTCCTTTTCGGTTTTCTTATATTCCTCCTCGTGCCGGATATTTCAAGTACACGGTCATTGTTCCGGCTCAGGAAAAAGAGCTTATTGAGACCAATAATCATCAAAGTTCTTTTGTTCGGGTGATTGACGGAGGTCTAACCGTTTTGTTTATTCAGGGCGAACTGAATCATGAGCAAGGACCGCTCAAGCAATCTCTGGATGCTTCAGCCGATATACGAGTTGATTATCGTCCGATTCGAGTTGGGCGGATTGGTGTTGGTCGGGTCAAGGGGGAATCCTTCCAGACCCGTCTGGAACGTTTTACCCGTGAACGACCTTCTTGGGTGGAAGATGTTTTTAAGCCGGGTGAATATCATGTTTATATTCTTGGCGATCTTGATGCGAAAGCGTTTAAGCCGGAAGAGTTGCAAGCGTTGGCGGATCGGGTTCGTGAAGGGGCTGGTCTGATCATGCTTGGCGGTTTTCACGCATTTGCTGCCGGCGGGTATGCCGAAACACCGCTTGCCGATATTTCACCGATGGAACTTCGGAATGTGGATCGTCAACCGTTGGATGCTCCGATCCGTCAGGATATTCATTGGCCGCCCAATATTCCGATCCCGATCATCCTAACACCGGAGGGACGGCGACATTATGTTCTGAGATTGGTGATGAATCCTGAAAAGAATGCGGAACTCTGGGCGAGTTTCCCGCCGTTGCTTGGAGCCAACCGGTTCGATAAACTGAAACCGGGAGCGTCGTTGCTTGCAACCGGTCTTGATGAAAATCAGAAAATTCTCATTTCGCAATTGTTTGGTCTTGGGCGAGTTCTGGCGTTTGCCGGAGATTCAACCTATCGTTGGCGGCTTGCGGGATTTGTGGAGGAACACAAACGTTTTTGGCGACAAGTTGTTCTTTGGCTTGCGAAGATGGAGTCGGTGCTGGAGGGGGATTGTTGGATTACTACCGATCAGGTTCGTTTTTTGCCGGGCGAGACTGCGAAATTTCAGGTCTTCCTCCAATCACCGGACGGCAATACGCTCCGAAATTTCACGGCAAAAGCGATGGTGACTCAACCGGACGGCAATCGGGAAGAGGTTACGTTGGTTGAGGAGGAGGGAATACTGACCGGTTCATTCCGTTCAACCGATACTGTTGGGGATTACACGATTGAAGTTGAAGTTTCCCATGAATTACTTCCGCCTGATTCACCAACACGTCAAGCGACAGCCCGATTTATGGTCTATGATCGCAATCTTGAACTTGATAGTCCGGTTGCCTATCCTCAGTTATTGAGAAATATATCGGAATTAACCGGTGGACGCAGTGCCGCACCGGAGCAACTGGGATCACTTCTTGAAGAACTAATCAAGAAGTCGGAGGAACTGGTTGAAAAGCGTGAAACAAAACAATCGTTGTTTGATTCATGGGGTTTATTGCTGATGTTTACCATTATTCTTTGTCTCGAATGGTTTTTGAGAAAATTTTGGGGACTGGTTTGAGGTGAGGTGTTTGTTGTTTTGGGGAGACGATTAGGTTATTGGGCATCTCTAATAATTCAATTTTTTATTTTCAACCCATTAGACCTTTTCGCTAACCCCACAATTGCAATTCCAACTACCTTATTTTCAACCTTATTTTCCGTAATATATCAGTGGAATTTTTCGGAGATTGAAGTTTATTTTTTACCCCCCTAGCCCCAGTGCTTTCAAGGTGTAATTTGGTCAAAAAATCCTACCTATTTTAACAAAATTATTTTACAAACTTCCTAAAATCCCCATTTTTTTCTTAAACAGTTGCGATTTAATTAAAAAATGGATTTTGATTCATTTGTACGAAAATATC
>JAIROD010000037.1 GCA_031257725.1 Planctomycetaceae bacterium
AACACCAATTGCCCAATCGAATCTGATTCACTGTTGCCTAGCGGCAACGCAACCGTGGGTGATAACCCTTCGGCGAAAGGTTGCCTACCATCGAATGACCAATCTACTGAATAATTACATTTTTTGTAATATTTCAGTGGAATATTCCTGATTATTTCTGATTTAGGGGAAAGTGGATAGCCCCCTACCAACCTTATTTTCACCTTATTTTCTTAACTAAACAACCTTAGTAGCAAGAGTCCTACCAGAAACCAAACCTTATTACCTTATTGTTCCTTTTTTTAATAAGGTAATAAGGTTGGTTGTAGGAAACCATTTTTGCTACTAAGGTTTTTTGGTGAATGGTTGTAATATATCAGTGGAATTTTTCGGAGATTGAAGTTTATTTTTTACCCCCCCTGCCCCCTCCGAAGGAGGGGAATAATTCCCCTCCTTCGGAGGGGCTAGGGGGGGGCATTCGGAGGAAACGACTGAATAGTTAAAAAAAATATTCCACTGATATATTACGAATGGTTTTGTTTGAAAATAAGGTAAAAATAAGGTTGGTTAAAGCAATCCAATACGTTTTCGCAAATTCCACTGATATAATATAACAAAAAAATAATCTGCGACAATCTGCGTAATCTGCGGATAAAATTAAAATAGACAGTGACTAAATTTTGTCCCTAAAAATCCCTCATGTTCTCAATGTCTCTAAAAAAACGATAAAAGACCGGTTTATATTACGTTATAATTATTGTCAAGAAGTGATCGGCAAGAGGCGGCCAAGCCCCATGATTGTTCCTTTTCCGAGATGAAACAAGTCCGCCGCAAGAATGAGCGGTTTGAGTTCATCCGGTAACGTTTCAACAAACAACGAACCAAACACACCATTCATATCAATTTCCTGCTGTTGTCTTGCCGAATAACGCCGCAATGTTACAGGTTCGCCGTGCCACTGATTGGGGATTGTTCGGATCAAATCGAGAATCTCCTGAGAACACGGCATCCAATCATCGCCAGGACGGTTCGAGGGAATATTGCCAAGACTGTGAACAATGATCGGCGATAAACGGTAAAATATCGCAACAATGATATTCCAAAGAGTTGGTTCTGTAATCAGTTTCCCTTTTTGCAAAAGACGAATACTGTGCGGAAATGCAAGTTGCCGGACATCATTTCCCAATGTCCATTGTAATTCGGCAGGTGAAAAAATCGGTAGATCGGCGGAAGTGTTTGTGTTATTGTTGGTGATGACTTCTGTTTTATTTTTAGTTGCGAAAATCGTTTCCGCTTCGATAATATGGAAACGAACACGGTCTTTTCCCAATCCCAAAAGACCGGCAACCGTCCAACTTTGTAACAATTTATCGAAATATTGCAACGCGGCGGTGTTCCAGACAATCCATTCAAATGAAAAAGTTTTACTATTTTCATAACAACAGTTTAGGTCGGGACGAATGATATAAAGCGGTTGTTTTTGATTTGTTTTGTTTTTTCCTTCAAAAACGGTTTCGTAAAGTTTTTGATCGGTTTGGTGTAACGCCAGTCCCCACACGCTGCGCAAGGTCGGCAATGTTACCTCGACCGGTTTTTCATTAACGCAACGAAAACGCACCGCCCGAACTTTAACCGGTTCAAAATATCGGCGAATCTGAATAGCAATATCGTTAATCATTCAACGGTTTTCCTTTGCTTTTTGCCGTATTTCTCGATTTTGTCCTTGATTACCGGCGGATTGCTCGTTACCTTGAACATGTTGTTCAGGATTAAACTGTTCGGGCGGAAAATGATAAACATTTTTTCTATTGTCATCTTTGTGGTCAAATTCAAGAAATACGTCATATCCGTACAAAAAATCAGTCATATCCTCTTTGAAAGCAGGAAGAACTTGCCCTTGAATATTCGGATGATCAACAAAACTAACCGTTTGCATTCCGTGATAACCACTTTCACTATTCTTTTTCGGCGTTCCAAGATTCGAGAACCACATTAATCCGCCGCGAGTAATTTTATAGTTGTTCCGAATAGCTGCACGCGGATAACGTAACAATTCAACCGGTTTCTGTGTTGCTTTCCAAGTATTGAAACGTTTGAGTGTTTCACTGTCCAACGCAACAAGTTTTGGATTGTCCCTGATAAATTCATCAAGATTTTTTTCAACTTCTCCTGATTCGTCAAGGATTTTCGCAACTTCGACGTTGCATTGTCCGAGTCCTAACGGTTTACCGCCGCCAAGCCGCCATGTATTATTGTCACAAACAAGAATCAGCAACGATAATTCTTCCATCGACAAGGAACGGACACTTAACCGGACAGTTCCTGTAACATCCGGTTTGAGTAATTCGGCAGAGAAATTCACTTTTGCGGTTTTACCGTCCTTAATTTCTCCAAGATCACCATAAACACCTTGATTCTCAAACTTCCATGATGCATCTTTATCGTCCGGTGAAGTGTGTTTAGAAGTCCGATAAATTTTGTAACCGCGCAACGGGTCTTGCGAATTCAATGTTTGCGGAGAACCAGCCCGATAAAACGGCAAACAACCCGGATGCGGCGATGCCAACACCGCAAGCGGA
>JAIROD010000082.1 GCA_031257725.1 Planctomycetaceae bacterium
TCAGTGGAATTTTTCGGAGATTGAAGTTTATTTTTTACCACCCCTGCCCCTCCGAAGGAGGGGAATCATTCCCCTCCTTCGGAGGGGCTAGGGGTGGTCATTCGGAGTAAACGACTGAATAGTTAAAAAAAATATTTCACTGATATATTACCTCAGTATTTGTTTTATGGAAATTATTGGTATAATGTTCTGATGTCTGTTTAACAATCCTTATTTTCAATTTAACAATCCTTATTTTCAAAAGGAGTCAATATGTTTTTAAAAATGATTCTTAAAAAAGTCTGGAGATTTTCGTTGTTTGTTACTATTTTAATTTTAGTATCAATCGTTTCAATTCAGGCAGAAGATAAACTTGCTCAAGGATTTGCGGAACCTCCTTGTGAAGCAAGACTTTGGGCGTATTGGTGGTGGCTGAACGGAAATGTTACGGAAAGTTCTGTTACACGCGATCTGGAACAAATGAAAGAGAAAGGATTCGGAGGTGCAATTCTCTTTGACGCTAACGGTTCCAATCAAGATGGTAATAAAAATACTCCGCCGGGTCCGATGTACTCTTCACCGGAATGGACAAAATTATTCATTCATGCCATTCACGAAGCCCACCGATTGGGATTGTCCATCAGTTTGAATATTCAGAGCGGTTGGAATCTCGGCGGTCCGATTGTTACTCCAGAGTATGCAGCAAAACGTGCAGTCTATTCAACAACAAATATCGAAGGCGGTAAGGAAAAAATAGTCAACTTATCGAAACCGAATGAACGATCAGGATTTTATCGGGATATTGCGGTTGTTGCATTTAAAAGGGAACCGCCTAAAAGGGAACTGTCTCTTTTACCATTCGTCTTCAGGGCAAGTTCCAACCAAAATCAGAAACCGCCGGAAAATGCCGTTGATCATTCCTCTGAAACGTTTTGGGTTTCCGCCGGTCAGAAAGCCGGTGAAGGTCCAACAAAAGATAAACCGGAATGGGTGGAATTTCAATTCAAAGAAGCCGTCGAAATTGATCAGATCATTGTCGAACCGCGATCCGGTTATGGTCCAAAACAATGTGAACTGCTCGTATTTGATGACAATTCAGAGAAAAATCGTACCATTTCCGCTTTTACTATGCAAAAAACGGACAAAATATCGAAAGTATTTCCAAAACAAAAAGTGAAGCGTTTTCGATTCAATATTCTTAGTTCCTACGATCCGCAACACCCCGACAATTCCCGAAATGTTCAGATCATTGATATTGCTCTTTATAACGGTAACAAGCGGATTACGTCAGCGAAGAAAAAAACGGAACCACTGAAATTGTTTAATATAAAATTGGCGATTAGCGAGTTCGGCGGTTCAACACCGGATTGCCGACCATTGATGGAAGAAGAACCGGATCAACCCGATGATGAACCCGTTAAGGTTGAAGAGGTTCTCGTTCTCACCGAAAAAATGAATCAACAAGGAGTTCTTCACTGGGATGTTCCAAGCGGAAACTGGACGGTTCTTCGATTCGGTTACACCATCACCGGCGCGAATGTTTCAACATCCAGCGGTAACTGGCAAGGGCTTGTCCTTGATCATCTGAGTTCAGACGCTTTCGATTTTTACTGGGACAACGCCGTTAAACCAATTCTTGATACGGTTAAACCGTATTGCGGGAAATCGTTGCGCTATCTTCACTCCGATAGTTGGGAAGCGGGAGGAATGAACTGGACAGAGCGGTTTCGTGAAGAATTTCAAACCCGGCGCGGTTATGATCCGGTTCCTTATTTGCCGGTTCTTGCCGGATATATTTTGAATAACCGTCCATTCAGTAATCGATTTCTGAACGATTTTCGGCGGACAATCGGCGACTTGATTGCCGAGAATCATTATGTTCCCATGAAGAAAAAAGCCGGCGTTTATGGTATCGGTATTCATCCGGAATCAGGGGGACCTCATGGCGCTCCGATTGATTCGCTTCAACTTCTTGGTATTTCCGATATTCCGATGTCCGAATTTTGGAGTTGGTCGCCGCGTCACCGGATTGGAGACGCGAATCGTTTTTTCACCAAACAACCGGCATCGTCCGCACACACGCATGCGCATAAACTTGTTGCCGCCGAAGGTTTTACCAATATCGGAATGCATTGGCAGGAATCGTTTTCGCATAACCTAAAACCGTCGTTTGATCAGGCGGTTTGTGAAGGAATGAATTTGCTTGTTTGGCATGCTTTCACGTGTTCGCCGGATGAAACCGGTTTTCCCGGTCAGGAATATTTTGCCGGAACACATTTTAATCCGAAAAATTTTACATGGAAAAAATCAAAAGATTTTTTAACTTATCTTAACCGTGTTCAGTTTTTGTTGCAACAAGGATTGCCGGCGGCGGACGTGTTGGAGTATTACGGAAACGGAGTTCCGAATTTTACTCAGGGTAAATGGGCTAATACCGCAAAATCGCTGCCGGGTTACGATTATGATGTTGCCTCAGAAGATGTTTTGTTGACGCAGGTCGCTGAAATCCGTAACGGTCGAATTATTCTCAAAGACGGAACCAATTACCGTGTTCTTGTGTTGCCTCGATCCTTCGGCGTTTCACGGGAGGTTTTTTCCAAAATTAAAACATGGGCGCAAGAAGGCGCAACAATTATCGGTTCCAACCCGATTCAAATTCTGGAACCGGCATCGAAACCGGTAACCGCCGAATGTTGGACAGAAAAAACGTTACACAATGAAACCGCTCATCATTTTTTGAAAAACGCCGGTGTTCCGTTTGATTTTGAACGTATTAAGGGAACTCATCAAAATCCGCGTTTAGAATGGATTCACCGAACAGTCTATCAAAATCAACTTGATAAAATTTCGTTTCGTAAATTTTCCGAGTTTTCTCCGCGCGACGTTGAAACAATTCCCGCCGATCCTTTTAGCAATATCGGAGCGGAAATTTATTTTGTTGCCAATTTAACGGATTCCCCTGATAACACCGTTTGCGCTTTTCGTGTTACCGGACGTGAACCGGAATTATGGGATCCGGTCAGCGGGGAGATACGAAAAGCCCAAGCGTTCACTCAAGAAAACAACAGAACGATTATTCCGTTGGAGTTTGCGCCTTATGGTTCGGTTTTTGTTATTTTCCGCAACAAAATAGAACCGTCTGTTCAGGGAACCGGTCAATCCAATACTGTAACATTTGAGAAAATCATTGAAATCACCGCGCCGTGGAGCGTGCGTTTTGATCCGGCGTGGGGAGGTTTGCAAGAACCGGTTGAATTTAAAAAACTGGAGAGTTGGACAAAAAATGAGAATCCGGCAATTCGTTATTACAGCGGTATTGCGGTTTATTCGCAGGATGTTGATGTTGAACTTCAGACGGGTCAACGAATTTTTCTTGAAGCGGACAATGTTTGTGAACTGGCGGAAATCAAGATTAACAACCAATCTTGCGGGACAATTTGGGCGTTTCCATTCCGGATTGAGCTAACTTCGGCGTGGCAATCGGGGAAAAACCGGATTGAGATTGAAGTTGCGAATCACTGGGCAAACCGAATCATCGGCGATGCCGCAAAACCGGAAAATGAACGATTAACACGAACAAATATTCAACACCTAAAAGCAGAAACAAAACTTGTCGATTCGGGATTGATCGGCTCCGTGCGATTATTATTGAAACAATAAAACACGCTTTCGGTTTTGGGTTATACTTGAATAAAATAGAAATTTTGTACACCGTTAAAAACACCCCAAATTTACCAAAATATGTAAAAAACACGGGAATTTCCGCTTAAAATTTTTGGAAAGTGTAGTTTATCGCGTTGACAAATGGGAATCTCTCATCATTCAGAATTGACCGAAAGTTAACGGCGTGGGATTGCCCCGCCGTTGTTCGACTTGGCTCAACAACACGGGATAAACCCCGTCGTTAACTAATTGGTTAACAAAGTACGTGTTCCGGTTCTATTCGTGTTTGTTGCAGCATGACCGATACGAAATCCAAACAACACCTATGGCGTTTATTCGATTCAATTGTTTGTCCTCATTTGTGATGAATTGGGGGTATTTTTGATTACTCATGCGTAACATGATTTACAAAACATCGGTGCAAAACTCTGCTTTTGCGCAAAATCGATATATTTTTGCGCAATATTGACTTGTGTGTCTTAAAAAAAAGTGATAAACTACGCATTATTGGTGTTTGGGATTATTTTGGCATTCACTTTTTTACTTTAACTTTTAACAAACCTGGAAAATTTTTACAACTAAAACTAAAGGAGATTGCTATGGAAAAACATTATGTTAAAAATGGGGGGGGGGGGGGTAAGACTGGTAAAAAAAAGGCATTTACGCTTTTTGAAATTCTTT
>JAIROD010000092.1 GCA_031257725.1 Planctomycetaceae bacterium
TGTCGTTTCGGGATTGGTCTGTTCGACGGCGGTATTGTCCCAGGCTTCGGCGGCGATGCGCGGGTGATGCGGCATGTTTCCTCCGCCGCTGCCGAGAATCGTGATTTCGTGTTCGCAGACGCCTTCGTAGTGCCGCAACGCACAGTCGCGCCAGTATTCCTTGCCTGTCAGACGGTAGTAATCGACAACGCCCTCGAAGACGCAGAGCATCTCGTAACATTTCGGATAATGTCCCGCCATTTTGTGGGGTGGAGTGTGACTGTGCGCCTGTTCGAAAATGTTGTAGTGTTTTGTTCCGCCGCTTGCGAGGATATATTCGGCAAAGTCGAGATATTTTTTCTCCTGCGTTTTAGCGTAGAGTTTTGTGAAACATTCGAGAATGGCGGTCGATTCGATATGACATTCTTCATAACCGCAATTGTCAGCCGACCAGCCGAGGTCGATGATATCCTTTTTTCCTTCGCCCTTGCCGATTTGTTGCAGAAGACAGTCAGCCTGCTGTTTTACGCAGTTCAAAACCTTTGGGTCGGCGTTTACGTTATCGTAATATGCCAGCATTCCAAGCATTACGTAACGGCGTTCCCAGATATCGCCGCCCTTGTCGCCGGGCTGTTTGTCCATTCTGTCGCAACTGATCGAGCCGTTGGGCTGCTGCGTAGTGAGCATGTCGGCGACAGTTGCCTCGAGTATCTTTTTCAGTTCGGGGTCTTGCGTGTAGCGATACAGCAACGAAGAGGAACGGACGGCTTTACCCCACATCTCGCCGACGGCGAACTGCGGTCTTCCGATACGGAAGAAATCGGCAAGCCGGGCGTAGGGCAAGGTTTGCCTGTTCCAGTTGTTGTGCATCTTGCGGATGTCGTTGTCGAAAGCGCCCGACAGCTTCACACAACCGGCGGGCAAGGGTTCAATGACATCTTCGACGACGTTCTTGACCTGTGCATAAAGAGCCGTTCCCGAAATAATCAGGAAACAAATCAGGAAAAATACTTTCCTGAATAAAAATCCTCCCGCAACTGCTGCGGAGAAATCTAAAACAAACATTTTTTTCATAATACCATTAATGTCTCTCATATTTCTCATTATAATTATTTGTAACTATTCAGTAGCGATCCTATTATTTATCGTCAGTCCAATAATCAAGAGGTAGGCAACCGCTCGCCGAGCGGTTGCGTCGGCGATAGCCGACTTGACCCTGTTTCCCGCTGGCAATCGGTTTCCAAACCGGTCGGAAATACCAATTGCCCAATCAAATCTGATTCACTGTTGCCTAGCGGCAACGCAACCTTTCGGCGAAAGGTTACCTACCATCGAATGACCAATCTACTGAATAATTACAATATCTTAATACCCTAATATCCTAAATGTCCTAAAGTAAAAAGGACATGAGGGACAAATGGAACCTAAGGAGCAGATGATTTTTTATAAAATCGAGTGATTAAATTAAAGAATAGCGGGTGGTTCACAATAGTTTTGATATTCGGAAAAAAAGGGAAAAAATATTTTTTTGAATTATATTTCATCGTATAACGTTTGATTCAGTACTAATTGGTTGTATAATAAACCAAAATAGTAAATCAATCGGCTACGAATCCATTAAGGATATTTCAATATTTTCTCCCCCCCATTTAAGGGCTCAAACATGGAAAGGAATAAGTTATGCTCAAAACAATTGGAATTGTCAAAGGTACCTTGTTGACGGAAAAACAACGCCGTCATCTCGCAAGACGACTTGAAGGAAAATCCGTATTGGAATGGGTTGTTCGTCAGATGACCGATTGTGAACTACTCAACGGTGTTGTGGTTTTAGCCGACGAAGATGCCAATGGCGAAGTTGTTCGGCAATTAACGCCGATAGATGTTCCGGTGTTTTCGTCTTCCGCGCGGGATACTCTGTCGTTGCTTCAACAAACATTCGAACATTTTCCGGCGGATGCTTGTGTGTTTATTGGAGCGGATTGGCCATTTCTTGATCCGACTCTTGTCGATCAACTGGTTCGTGCCGCTGAACTGGAACCGAATTGTGATTACGCCGCCTATCAGTTTACCAATGAAATTTTCTCAGCGGGAAGACCTTACGGTTTATTCCCGGAATGGTATCGTTCCAATACCATCCGAAAAATTGCAACAAGAATCGACGATCAGGTTCATCGCCAACTTCCCGGTTCATTTTTTCTCGACAACCAGAAAAAATTCACAATCGAATTACTTCCGGTTCCCGCCTGTCTGGATCAGCAAAACAATGTGCGTTTTACCTTCGACGACGAAGCGGATTGGGATACCATTCTGGAACTTCATGAAGCGTTGGCGTTGGAAGTTTTGGACTGCCAGAAAATCGGACGTTTAATCGGAGCGAAAATGCAACAAGTCTGAGTAAGTGTTTAATAGTAACAATTTAACCGATTTCATGTAACTTCCCATTATTCATTTTTTGGGAAAGTACCGGAACGGCAACTAACGGCAACATCCCATTGCCGTGAACTTTTTTCGGCAACAAGGACGCTATCGCCTACTGATTGGTCAAAATGTATTAAAACCGAATTTTAAAGTATGAGTGAGCGTAGGGACTAAGGGAACCAATAATCAAGATCAATAGCCAAAAGTGTTTAGGCAAATGGTATTTTTAGAGAAAACAAACGACAAAAAAGAATCCGCTGTTTTTTCGGTCATTCTCGCGGCGGCGGGGAAAAGTCAGCGATTTATCGAAACGAAAGCCAATAAACCGGCAGTTAAAAAAATATTTGCATCGATTCGTCGAAAACCTGTTTGGCTGTACAGTGCGGAAAAATTTTATAGACGTGAAGATGTTGTGCAATTAATTATTGTGGTTTCACCGGATGATTTGGCATGGTTTTTCCGGTTTTACGCGGAAGAGATTAACCGGATGTTTCTTTTGGTTGTTGCCGGAGGAAAAGAACGAGCGGATTCGATTCGGAATGCGTTGGCGGTGGTTCGGAGTGATGTTGATTTTATTGCGGTTCATGATGCGGCACGACCTTGTGTTTCCAAATTGGAGATTGACGCGGTGTTTCGGCAGGCACGGATTGATGGAGCGGCAATGTTGGCTACTCCAATCGTTGGAACTATTAAACGTGTTTACGATGGGCAAATAGTCGAGACGGTGAATCGGGAAAATCTTTGGGAAGCGCAAACGCCTCAGGTTTTTCGTCGAGATATTCTCCTCAATGCTTATGAACATCAGAATACCCATCCGACAGATGATGCACAACTTGTTGAAAATGCCGGTTATGCGGTTTCGGTGGTTCCTGCGGATCGATCCAACATAAAAATTACCACCCAAACCGATTTAACTCTTGCCGAAACAATTCTTTTACATCAAAATGATAGTATATTAAATTGAAATGTCTGGAATATAGATGGAAAACAGTTTTACATAAAAGGAATCTCTCATCATTCAGAATTTTTAGAGATGCCCGTTTGTAATAATATTACCAAGTTTTTTTATTCGATTTCAGTCGATTAAAAAATTATTAACCATTAATTAATTAATTAATTAATTTAAAACTACTAAAATGTCACAAACATTAACAAAATCAGACCAACACCAACAAGGTGAAGAATTGTCGTCATCCGGTCATGATGGAGCATTTTCTGAAGACACGGAAGATACATTGAAAGACATGTATCTTTCATTCCGTCTTGGAGACGAGGATTATTGTCTTGAAATCCGGCATGTTACGGAAATCGTCGGTATTCAAAAAGTGACGGAGGTTCCAGACATGCCGCATTATGTGAAGGGCGTGGTGAATCTTCGCGGTCAGGTGATTCCGGTGATTGATATGCGTCTCCGGTTTAACATGGCGGGGCGCGATTATGATGAGCGGACTTGTATTGTTGTTATTAATCTTCGCAACGGTCAGGTTCAGGTTGGATTGGTGGTTGATACGGTCAACGAAGTCCGTTCCATTGAAGAAATAAATGTTTCACCACCGCCCAAAAGCGGAACAGGTCAGTGCGCCCAATATATTCGTGGTCTCGGCAAAGTCGGCGATGATGTCAAAATTATTCTCGACGCTAATAAACTCTTATTCGAAGACGAATTTGTGATGGGAGCGTAAATATAATGTAACAATTCGCCCGAATTGACTCAACTCGCTACTCATTACAGGGTATCTCTCATAATTCAATTTTTGTAATATATCAGTGGAATTTTTTTCGGAGATTGAAGTTTATTTTTTACCACCCCTAGCCCCTCCGAAGGAGGGGAATAATTCCCCTCCTTCGGAGGGGCTAGGGGGGGTCATTCGGAAGAAACAACTGAATAGTTAAAAAAAATATTCCACTGATATATTACCAATTTTTTATTTTCCGCCCATTTGTTAACGACGGGGTTTACCCCGTGTTTTGGGGTTAAGTCTAACAACGCGGGGCAAGCCCACGCCGTTAACTATACCGCAAACGGCATGATATTGGTTGTTTTTGTTTGATTCAAGAGGTAGGCAACCTTTCGCCGAAAGGTTTTTTACTAAATACGGCGATAGCCGACTTGCCCCTGTTTCCCGCCGGCAATCAGTTTCCAAACCAGTCAGAAACACAAATTGCCCAATCGAATCTGATTCACTGTTGCCTATCGGCAACGCAACCGTGGGTGAAAGCCCTTCGGCGAAAGGTTGCCTACCTTTTGATACACTACCTCGCGGGAGATTTCAAATAAAACAACCCTTTTCTACCCGTTTACAGTATAGCAGCATTAGGGGTAAACCCGTGTTGAAATTGAGCGTTAACGCCGGGATTGCCCCCGCGTTGAATTGGGAGTTAACGGCGGGATTGCCCCCGCGTTGAATTAGGAGTTAACGGCGGGGTTTACCCCGCGTTGAATTAGGAGTTAACGGCGGGGGGTACCCCGCGTTGAAATCTTAAAGTAACTGTCTATTTTAATTTTTTGTCATATTTCAGAGCAGTTTTTTACATCCCAGCGGGATGTTTCCAACCTAGCCGTTGGTTTTGCGTTGTAACGATAGGGAATCCATGTTTTTATC
>JAIROD010000095.1 GCA_031257725.1 Planctomycetaceae bacterium
GGTCGCCGTAAGGGTGCCGATAAAATATTTCCTTGTTGTTTCAATCGATGTGCCATAACATATTGTTTCAAATTTGTATTGATTTTATTTAAGTTCCGAAAACGTTTTCGTTGCCAAAAATTTTCCTGTACTTCTCGATTAAATCGTTCAATTTTTCCCTGAAAACCTTGCTCGTAGGGAGTTACGAAAATAGGAATCACGTTGAGCGACAAACAAAGGCGAATGACTTTTCCAATCACATTCGCTTTTCTTGATCCTTGAAAAATCATATCATTATCAAATTGTACCTATTGCGGCAAACCAAATTGTTTCCAATGTTCGATGAGCGCACGTACCGTATTTTCCGCAGTCACCGTGTTCATTGCCAACGAATGAATCAAATGTCCATGCAACGAAATCCCATTAAAAAGTTGTATTTCTTCACCGCCTTTCAGGTACAATTTTTCAACAATATCGAAGCTATCCAGCTCGGCTTTTCGTTTCTGAAGGTTGGGCAAGTACCAACCTGGCGGCGCCTTCCTTCGTTGCCGAGTACGCCTATCAATTTTTCCGTAACGTTTCAAGATATTGGCAATCGTCCGGCTTGTCGGCACCTTCTGATCGCCGCGACGCAACATCTCTTGACGAATGGTTTCCGCACCATACAACCCCAAGGGAGCGTTTGCTGTTTGGGGGTAACCCTGCTTGCGGTTACCCGCCCCAAAACAACAAACGCTCCCATCCTTTTGCTGGAAATAGACAGCTACTTACCTTCGTAATTTCCATTCGGGGAAAAAAATTACTTTTGTGCTTGACAGGTTTTGATCTATCGTGTAAAATCCGTAAATTATTAATTCAGTTTTTAATTTCAATTTTTGGAGACCAAATTATATTTTGAAAAATAAATTGCCCGAATTTTTGTTCGGGTGTTAAAAAAATCGAGTACGTCAACAAATACTAAAATCGCTTCGGCGAACTGTAATTTTTTACAGACCAACGGATTTTCCGTGTAGAAAATTACTGCCAATGTGTGAGTTACGTGGCTCCCGTTTCGGGAGCGTCGCGTCCCATTGGCAGGAATAATTCAGCATTACGTATTAAATTAAAACTGTAATGCACCACTTTGGTCGGTGGGAATGAACCTGATTTTAGTAGCGTGTCGCTCCTATTCTAAAGAGTGATATTCTGTTGCCGTTTCTCGGCTTAGCATTTTCCCAATTTACGGTAAAAGAGCAGGTTATATGTTACGTAATCTGTTTAAATTTCCTCTTTTTTTCATAAAGGAACATACCCATGAAAAAAACAACTATTTTTGGTTTTACCCTCGTCGAACTTCTTGTGGTTATTGCAATTATCGGCGTGTTAATCGCGTTGTTGTTGCTGGCGGTTCAGGCGGCGCGCGAGGCGGCAAGGCGAATGCAATGTTCCAATAACATGAAACAACTCACTTTGGCATTACACAATTATCAAGATGTAATGTTTGCCCTACCAAATGATGGTTGGTTTGGTTGGAATTCCGGCGTTACCAATCGACATCATTTGGGTATTCATGTTCGTATTTTACACTTTATTGAACAGGGAAGTCTCTATGAAACAATGGATACAACATTAAATTATACAACAGATTGGGCACCAAGCGGATATAATGTCTCAGGCGCCGGCAATCGAATTGCCGGATTTCTTTGCCCAAGCTCGGAAGAAGTTTTTGCGAAAAATGATTCTGGCGGTGACGAAAGAACAAATCCACGTTGGTACACAACACATTATTATGGTAATGCCGGATCAGTCGATAATACAAGTCCGCCGGTCTATCCCAGAGCAACAACAACAAATCCCAAAGGAGAAATATCCGCATTGGGAGTGATGACAGTCAACTCCAAAATTTCTCTCGATAATATTCCCGACGGAACATCCAATACTTTTGCTCTCTTAGAAATTTCATGGTATAACTTTTGGGGTTATCGAGGTTGGCATCGTGGAACATATATACATACATCTAATTCATCGGGAAATTTGAATACATGGGGTTATAGTATTACCAGTTGTAAAACTATTCGCCGTGATTTTTATATCAACATCGGACCACGTTCGTTGGCTTCAGCGGGAGGCATCTCCGCAGGACATCAACAATATCGATCTGTTGGCTCTTTCGGGAGTAATCATTCAGGAGGAATAAACGTTTCACTTTGTGATGGCACTGTCCGATTTCTTACTGATACCGTCAATATGAATACAGTTCTTGCTTTCGGTACCAATGATTTTGGCGAATCGGTTGCTCTTCCATAGCAAAATTTTTATTCGTGTCTGATTGATTAAATTTATTTTCTTTCATTATGGAGATAAAACATGTTTCAACGGTTATGTTTTTTATTTTTGATTATGTTAATTTTGTTGTCCGGTTGCGGTTCGCCTTATCAGGCGTTGACAGGCGAGGTTACATTTAATGGAAAACCATTACCCGAAGGAAGTATTTCACTAGTTCCAGAAGAAAAAAATGGTGCTGGAGCTGTTGCCATCATTAAGAATGGCCGGTTTTCAATTACACAAAAATATGGTGTTCAAAATGGTCGTTATTCAGTAACTATTCTCTCCGAACAAACAACTGTTCCCAAAGAAGGGGGCGATCCAAGTATGAGCCAAACTATTTCACTTTTTCCTGCCTATACTTTTGAATACACATTTCCTGACGGTGAAAAAAATTATCACATGATAATTGATGTTCCCACCTCTCGATGAGATTAAAGGTAACTGTTCACGTGAAATTTACTAAGGTACACAACGTTTCAAAGAAACATGGTCACTTTTGGGTTAGCAACTCAATCGTTGCGATGTTTCGGCGAAACATCGCCTACCTTGGATTGTCCGCCTATTTGATTGTTTATCTTTTTTCGATTAAAATAATCAAGGTGTTTATTTTTGTTAGATTTCCGTGTTGCGGAATAACACGGAATAGAGAATTATTTTAATTTTATGTAAACATAAGGAGTTTTCAATTATGAAACGATTATTGTTTTTGATGTTGTTTTGTTTTTCAACCGTTTTTGTTTCCGCTCAGGAAAAGTATGTAACAATTTCGGAGCGGCAAATCCCGATTGCTTATGAGGTTGATGTGTTGGTTGTCGGCGGTTCGACGGGGAATGTTGCAGCGGCTATCGAATCACAAAAAGCCGGAGCAAAAACAATGCTCATTACACAATATCCCTATCTCGGTGAAGATTTAACCGCAACACTCAATCTTTGGCTCGAACCCGGTGAAAAACTCGATGACCCGTTTGCCGCCGCAATCTTCAATGACACCAATCGCGGATTGCCGACTCCATCGTCCCTCTTAATCCTTCAAGCCGGTAACAAAATTTCTTTTACGTATAAAATTGAACAACCCATCGACAAAGCACATCCCGAAACAAATAAAAAAAATCGGCTTGCCGATGG
>JAIROD010000171.1 GCA_031257725.1 Planctomycetaceae bacterium
AAAAAAATAGAAAAAACACACTGTTTTCGTCCAAAAATCCATGTTTTTGCATGTTTTTCTCCGTAACTCCTTAAAAACAGGCACATTACGAAAAATAAATGAAAATTGTATCAAAAAGGACATGAAATATGCGGGTTAGGGACTTTCGTCATTGCGCCTAATCCCCTGTTACTTCCAAAATGTGTGTCGGAAATAACCGCAAAACGCGGTAAATTACTTTTTTTATCTTGCCCCTGCACAATGGAAAGAGATGTAACAACCATCGGTAAAGCAAGAGCAGATGTTGCCGTTTTAATAAACGAACGACGCGGTATTCGTATCGGGAAATTTTCCATTTTGTTTTTCCTTTGCAAAAAAATTAAAGTTGGTAAAAAATACGTAACCATTCACGGTTAAATTTTTAGTTACAATTCACTCAAGTCGCCTTCTAAAAACTAGATTTAATTTTTTTACCACAGAGAACACAAAGGTAATTTTTATATTGGATTCAAATAGTTATTTTAAGTTATCATTGTATTTCCAGTCAAAAAGGAAAATATTAAATTCTCCCTCTCTGTGAACTCTGTGTTCTCTGTGGTTAATAAAAAATAGTTTTTTAGAAGTTATCTCAATTGAATCGTCATATAAAAAAATGGTAATGCTTCAGTGAAGTAAGCCAATTCCCCTCTTTCGGAAGGGTAGGTTTTTTTTATGCCGAGCCGGCATGGGCGGTAGGCTTTGACACCGAGCGAGCGATAGGCTTCGCCCTCAATCAAACGCCTTGCGTTGTAAGGCTTGCCATATTCAACTTTGTGACTTTTCATGCCGTAAGCAGGTATATCATGATTATTCCTTTTCACTAACCTTATTTTCCGTCAGAGAAACAACCGTTCGATTCTATAATTCAAGTTTCAGGTCTCTTACGCCTTTAGCGGGAACCGTAGCAGTCAATCCTGATGTATCTTGTGCGGCATATTTAGTCGGCAACAACAATTGTACTGCATCTTTGGCGTCGAGATATTTTTCCATCGCAGTATTCTTTTCCCGCCCAGACATTTTATTCATATTGGTGTCAATATCAGGCGGGGCTGAGTATTTCACGACGGTTACTTTGTACGTACCGGGCAATGCTCCGTCGTTTGCTTCTAATGTTGTTAATATAAATTTTCCGTTTGCGTCGGTCAATGCAATGGCGATACGATTTTCCTGATTTTCAGGATAAAATGTAACGATTGCTCCCGCAACTGGCTTATTGTCATAAAAGACAGTTCCTTCCACCAGAACCAAACCTCTTAATCGGTTTCCAGAACAACTGGAACCAAGCAGCGCAACGACCGATAACAAAAATATCGCAACAATAAATGTTTTTTTATTTGTCATAATGTGTTTATTTGTAAAATTTTGAATTTGAAAACAATCGACGGTCTCAACAAAACCGTCTGATTACTTGTAAAACGAAAAATTATTGTACCGAAGCAGATTCACCGCCGTTGATCGAACCTAATGCTCCCAAAATTCCGAACGCGGAAATGCCGGAATACCCGATATATTTCATACTTTTTCCTGAAACCGGCTGTCCGGTATAAGTTCCAGAACCTGGAGGATTCACGCCGAATGCAACATTAATTGTATCGGAAATAAAACGGACGGAACCGTCGGACATACCGGCATTAACCCCGCCGGTGTGATTACTTGTCGGTGGTAGTAATGCCACGAGATTTAAATCTGTTGCATTGTAGGAACAACTTGGACTGTTGGGCGGTAAAATCGTATTAAATCTTGTGCAGTAACTTCCGTAATATCCAAAATATGTTCCCTGGCTGTCCAATGGTTTGGCGGCGGAAGGATAATTACTATAGGTAGCTCCCGCTCCTTTATATGTCAAACAAATCTGTGGGTTTGTCCAGTGCGCCGTTTCACCTGCAAGGATTCCTCCTTTGATGGAGTTATACTGTGCAAGAGTACCAGAATTAGGTTTTGAAACACGTTCGCTGATAATGATTGTATTACTCAATCCATCGGTTGCCGCCGCAAGAGACAAACTCAGCGGAATCCCGTTCCCCGTGTTCCACCAACTGCCGTTTGTCGTTTGTTGAAAAAATGTTCGGGTATTATTCGGCTGATTACCGCTACTTGAGATACTTCTGCCTTGATATTCATTTTCAAAATCTCCGAACGAGAAACAATAATTTGTCGCAGTAAACCCATTGGAGCCGGCGTCGGTGAAAGCGTCGGACGGACAACATTGAGATTTGATTGTGAGTTTCCATGCCTCAAAGTCATCATAGGGTCTGTATCGACTGGGATCTGTTTTCACCGATTCAATCAAATCGAACCGTGCTTGCTGTTCAGTAAACGGGAGCAAACCGATGTGAGGGGAATAGTTGATGTATGGTCCCCACCCGAAACCAGGAACGGAATTGTGGATGTCGTGATAGTTGTGAATCGCCAACGTATGTTGTTTCACATTGTTGCTGCATTGCATTCGTCTTGCGGCTTCGCGAGCCGCCTGAACCGCAGGCAACAGAAGAGCGATTAACACGCCGATAATCGCAATCACCACAAGAAGTTCGACCAATGTAAAGCCGAACCGTGAAGAGCGGGCAAAAGAGAAGAATTTTGCGGAAAAACAGTTGAAAAACCAACTTTTTCCACACTCCATTCTTAACTTTCCTCTACATACTGCCCCCCCCCCCCTGTCTTGCCCATTTTAACATTTGGCATTTTTCAACGAAAAACGCCAAAATCCTAACCCAACACATCACTACATTTTTCATTGTCAATCTCCTTATTTTATAAGGTTTCATTGAAATAACCGCGAAACATTGCCGAAAAACAACTCGGCAGAAAAAAAATGAATCGCAATTGAATTGAGTTTCACATTTTACATAGAACAACGTAAATTGTCAACAGGATTTTTTCTTGTTGAAAGAAATTTGTAACTATTCAGTCGCTCAGGGCGGATTTATTTGGTTGGATGAATATTTTTTTTATGACATTTGTCAGATTTTTTGCTTGTTTGCATGCGGAACCGATGACCGATCCGATTTTT
>JAIROD010000215.1 GCA_031257725.1 Planctomycetaceae bacterium
GAGAAGAACGAGCCGCTCATGTTGGAAAACCATGCGGAACTCCTCTGTTCTTTGATGCGGGGACTGGCGGAAAAGCCAAGCGAGGGAAACCTCGTGAATGCTTCACGTGAGGACATTGATTCCCGCCGGATGTGGGAAATCTGCTTGTCCGGTGGATAGAGGGGTAAGGAGGCGGAACGACAGAGTCGCTACGCCCCTTGCCTACTCGATTGTTTAAAATAGACAGTTACAAAATAAAGCGTTTTTGTTATATTTTAGTGTTTAGTGTTAGAGAAAAGGTCTAATTAATTGTTTATGTTTTGGGTTGCGGCGGTGCGGCGAGGTGTTCTACAACGGTGGAAGTGAATCTGAATTTTCGATATACCGATTGTTTCGAGTTGGCACCGGTTTGACAACGGAAGGTGTTGTAAATGAAACCTGTGAATTGGTCAACGACGAACCGGATGTTCCGTTGTTTGTTAGCGGAACCGAATTAGTTGCCGGAACAACAGCCGATTTCGGCGGTAACAACGGCATGTTCGTTTGTGTTTCAATAATCTGTGGAGCCGGCGGCGCAAGAATCGGAGATTCCGACGGAACAGATTCAGGGTACGTTGACGGAACAGATTCAGGATACATTGGACCATCAAGAACCGTGTTATAATTATTTTGATGCTGCTGGTAAGTTCCACGACTCACAACACGCGGACGAGTAAATCCGTAATTCAAATAATGTCCAGCATCGCGTTCACGTGCACGACGTTTGGCATCGAAATACGCTTTGGCGGGCCACGCTCCTTCTGTTAGCGTAACATTGTTGTATTCCAGTAACGAACCTTTGCGGTAATGCAACGTCATAATCGCCAAATTATAATCGACAATCGAACGATAATATTCCGTTTCCGCTTCTGCCTGACGACGTTGGGCGTCGAGTAATTGGTCAAGCGTGGTTGTTCCCGCTTTGTAAGCGGCGTTGACCGAATTTACCTCGTCATCCGCAGCAATTCGCCGTTGTAACACCGTATGGCTTTGTTGATACGCCTGGCTGATTTCCCGGAATGAATCGGCAAGCTGATGAGTCAATTCCAATTCCTGTTCCTGTAACACCGCACGTGATCGGGCTAATTGGAGTTGGGCGTTGCGCACACCCGCCAGTTCTTTTCGCCAACCAAACGGCATCGACGCTTCAAAACCCATAACCCAACTTGCATAATTCCCGCTGGTAAGCGAACCATAAGCGTTACTCCGGCTGTTATCGGGATTCAAAAGGTCTTTGCCCGCTCCGGTCCAACGATAATTGGCGGTGAAATCCAATCGTGGTAACAGAAAATTCTTGGACGCAATCAATTCAAGTTCACGCTTTTTAACATCCCATTTTTGTTTACGTAATTCCGGCGACCGCAAAAGGGCTTCACAAATCACGTTTTGCCAATCGAGTTTTAGCGGAGCAATAATCGGATCGTCAACCGGTCGGATTAAACGTCCATCGGTTGAAGTGAGACCGATAATGTAACGGAGTGTATTTTCCGTTTTGAACAAATTACTCTGTGCCACTTCCGATTGGGCGCGGAATGTGTAATAATTATTACGTGCTTGGGCTTCATATTGGGCGCGTCCGCCAGCAACACTGACCGTGTACATCGCATAGGTTTGCGCCCAGGTTTGGTGAGCGGAATCACGACCCGATTTAACGGATTCAAGACGATGATAAGCGTAGTACAAATTCCAGTACGCTTTTTCAACATCCGCAACAAGATTCCGTGCCGCCATTTCAAAATCATTCAACGCCGTATCGGTGCTAATTCGTGCAATCGCCACTCCGTTATAAAATCCTGCGGTGGCACCCGGGCCGGCAATCCGGTTGAACTGAATACCGGTTCCCTGCAACAACGGCTGACTAAAACCGCCTTCGAGATAACTTGTCCAGGTTACCGGAGTTGTATCGTTTTGACGGTATTGATTGACGTGATTGACATAAAACTGTCCACCTGTTATCGCATATTTGTTGATCCCAACGGAAAGGGTTCCCGCATCATCACGATAACCGGAAATATAGGGGTTGGGAGTACCGAATACACGTTGTGGAACATCGGTTTTCGACCAGTTTGCAGTTGCCGTCAGCTGACCGTCAAAAGCGGAAAGAGCCGCTTCGACACCGTAACGCGGATCACTTTCCACCAACGCCGGATCATAAACAGTTCCGACTGCACTAGGTGAAGAAAGAAGCGTTCCGGGCGTACCGGACACTCCAGCCTGAGAAAATCCCACACCATTGAGTGTTCGGATTACTTTGCTGTTTGTGAGTGCAATTTGGATTGCTTCTTCGAGCGTTAAGTCCCAATAAGCGGTTGGATTGGGATTATCCAAAGTCAACGGTTCCAGTGTTTGGCAGACTTCCAGCGTTGAAGAAACATTCGCATCTGGAAATTCAATCCGTGTTGCTTTGGTGATCAGGTGTTTTTTGTAGTTTCCTTTTTCGGTCAAGTAAAGTGGTTGTTGCGGTTGGCAACCGGTCTGGCTGCACAAACTCACGAGGAACATCCCCAATACGACCATTAAAATACGGCGGAGACGATTCATTTTCTTCTTCCTTGTGTAATGAACGATAGAATCCTTCTATCGACGAATTTTTCGCAATCAGTCGGGAAAATCTTTTTTGGGCGGCAAAGTATAATAATTCTTTTTCTTTTTGATAAGAGGAATTTTCAAAAAAAATGATGCTTTGTCAATAAAATTAGTCAATAAATACGGATTTACTAACTATTCCTGCAAAAATCAAATCGTCCTAAATTTCGGAAAAGTTTAATTAACAGGAAAAGTTTTTGTATATTCCCAAAACAATACAATAGGAAAAACTTGTTTAAACTGCCTAAAAGACGTATCTTGCTTATTTTGTTCATGGAAAAGAATTATTTAATGGAAGAGAATTTTTACACATTTGAAAACAACCAATTTTGAACATTCACTGATTTGCATGTAAATAATAATCAAAAGGAAACCTCTAAAAATTCATAATTAACGGCTTTTAAAAGGCAGTATCGTTATAATATAACTCACCGTTCTTAGTGGAATCGTCCGGCTAAAACGTTATGTCCAATGAAATAAGAGCAAGCGGATTATTAGATACAATCAATTATTTCAATGTAAAACAATTGATTGATACAATCGTTTGAATTTACTATACCGCAAACGGCATGATATTGGTTGTTTTGTTTGATTCAAGAGGTAGGCGACCGTGGTTGATCTGGTTTTCCCATTTCCGTCCGCACCCAGGAGTGGCGGCAGCGTCCTCGCTGCCGAAAAAGTTGAGTCACCATCCTATTTCCGTTTTCCATCCGCACACAGGTTTTCGGGAGCGGGGACGCTCCCGCCACTGTTGAGTCGGCTATCGCCGTATTAGTAAAAACCGCTCGGCGAACAGTTGCCTACCATCGAATGACCAATCTACTGAATAATTACCTTTATTTTATGATTGCCCAAATTGCAGTTATTTTGTATTTTTAGGTTAGAGAAAAGGTCTATTAGGGACAAAAAAATGTTTTGTGCCAGAGATCGTAACAGAGAAGAGTCCAAAGAAACCAGTTTGGTGTTGCGAGAATTTTTTGTTTGGTTTTGGGAGTTAACCAAGGTTGGTCGTCGATTTGTTGAACGGCATCGTACAAACAACCGCCCGGAGCAAGCCATGAAAAAATCGGTTGACCAAACCCCAGTTTGGGACGACGACTAAACTCTTCGGGAACAGATCGGGCTAACGCTTTTTTCAAAATTTGTTTCGGATTACCATGAACAAACCGTGCATCAATCTGAATATTCGAAACGACACGAATCAATCGTGAATCCTGAAACGGATTGTACATTTCAACGCCATGCAAATGGAACATCGAACACCAATAGGTTGCAGTTGCAATCCCTTCTCCGAAAAAACCAATCAACTGAGCGCGAAGCAAACTGTGCGGATCATCGGTTGAACTCAACGGAACGTCCATACGATCAAGAATACTTCGCCGGTAACGCATCGCTTCAAGCATTCCGTCACGCCCAAATAATTCTTCAACTCGGTTAAAATCGGTAAAAGCAGCCGCGTTATTTTGCGGATGTTGCGGATAATCAAAATCAGTAATATGATTTGCCAGACGAAGAATCGGCGCATAATAATTTTGTGGTTTGATCCGGTCAAGAAGAGTTGCCGCAAGGGATCGAATAATCGGTACAGGAATTTTACGTTGCCAAATCAACGCCGAAAGAATATCGTCGGGGCAACTGTTACCAAACATTCCGTCCGCTCCTTCACCGCAAATTCCAGCCTCAAACCCCGCCTTTTTCATTCCCTCCGCAAGTGTTGCAAAATAAAACGACTGAACATGATTAGGCATTTCTCCGGTTTGCGAGAAAATGTTACTCATCTCTTCCGCACGTAACGGTTGTTGATCAATGTTCAAATGTTCTGTTCCGAGTTGCCGGACGGCGCTAATTGTGTAATCGAAATCGGATTTGGTGTAAGGATGATTCAGTACGACAGCGGCACTTTGTGGAGACCGGCATGTTTCAAACCGCCGCCAAATTTTGTTCCAGTGTGCCTGAAGGATCATACTGTCAACACCGCCCGAAAGAAGAACCGCAGAATCCGGCTTACGCGAATACCAGTCACAAAGCATTTCGTCAAGAACAACCTCCGTCCGTTCAATTGATTCCGTTTCATTTGTTTTATTTGTTTCGTTAAACATGGGCATTGTCAGAAGCTGCTCACGCTGTAACACGCCCGATTTCCATGAAACCATTTCACCGGGAAGCAACTTAAAAATTCCATCGAAAAGCGTGCGGTATCCCGGAATGATTCTGTACAGAAACAAAACCGGAAGCATCTGTTCATCAAGACGAAGTGAAATACCGCTGCGCCGTGCAAGTGTTGCAAGATTACTTCCGAAACAAAAACCGTTTGCGGTTTGGGCATAATAGGTATCGTAACTTCCGACAAGATGTCGATACAATAACACCGTTTGATGAACCGCATCGGCTAAAACAAGAACAAAATTCCCTTCCAACCCGTTCACTGAAAGCGTTGACGTTTTAAAATAAATGTCCAAAAGTTCCTGTGATGTTTTACCGATTAAAAGCCCTTGAACCAATAAGGATGTTTCGCTTTTTGAAACGAAATCCATGCAAGAATCGGTTCCTTCCAAAGAATGAAGTTTATTGTCCGAAAAAAGACCGAAAAAATCAATCATAAGTTTTTATTCCGAATATTATAATATTTCAACAGAATTTTCAGCACCGGTTCTGTTGTCTTTTTCGTATAATTATTGTGTGTTTCGTGAAATTTTGTGTATTTTGTGTTTAAAATAGACCGTTACAGGAAAACACCGCTGAACGATTACAAAAATTGAATGATTAGATATCCCTCAATATTTTACCTACTGAACAACCAGGCGAGATGATAAAAAACCGGTGCGGCGAAACAGAGTGAATCGATGCGGTCTAAAAAACCGCTGTGTCCCTGAATCAACGTCCCGTACCCGCTCACACCGCGATCACGTTTAATCGCGGACATGGTCATATTTCCGGCAAACCCCATTAATGAAGCCGCCAACGCGATTAAACCTGCCTGCCACCATTTTGGAAACGGTGTAAAATACCAAAGTGAAACTCCCAGCAAGGCGGTTGTTACCGCTCCGCCTAAAACGCCTTCCCATGTTTTATTCGAGTTAATTTGCGGCGCAACAACATGACGGCGTGAAGCGTGAGACCAAAGATATTGAAACACATCGCCTAATTGAACAACAAGAATAAAAAAGAAAAGCAATTGAAAATGTTTGCCGCTTAACATTGGGAGGATTCGATGATAAAGAGCCGGCAATATCGGTTCTGTTTTATTTTGATTTTGTTCTGAATATTCCTGCGATACTTCCGGACTGAGTGTTTCGATTACCGTATTTTCCAAACCGTGATCCAGAATCGCGGCGGTCGGCATTTCTTCGGGAACGGGTGAGGCGGGCAGGTCAATGGTGAGCAATGCCGGAGCATAACTCAAAGAATAAACGCAAATAATTAAACCGAGTTGAAGTTTGGCGGTTCGTTCCAGAAAACGTTTAGGATCGCCCGACGCCGCCATCGAACCGGGAAGAATCAAAAAAACGTAACCCGGTAAAAGAATGGAAAAAACCTGATAGGGAAGCAACCCGATTTTAGCGGCAAACCAATCGGGATTGATACCGACCATAATAAACTGTAATGGCGTAAAAAAAAAATAGATCCAAAATAAGGTTTGATGATCAGCCGGACTTTTAGGAGTTAGGGTGATATATTCACGCAGGATGAGGATGGACAAGATGAAAAAGAAGAGGGTTGTAACCAGAGGTCCGCAGATAAAAGCCGCCGCCAGCAAACCAAACAACAACCACCACGCGCGAATCCGCGTCCGAAACGTATCTAAAATTGCCGGATCGACGCCAAAATCGACGTAATACCGCAACGCCCTGATTGCAACCGTAGCGGCAATCAGAAGTAGGAGAACGCCAATAAATAAACAACTCGTTAAAATATCCATACCTCACAATAGACCATTAATTTAATCAATTAAAGGTTCCTTTTTTTCTTTTTTCGTTGGAGTTGATAAAGTCAACGCCGCCGTTTTTTCCTGTCCTTCACGCAAGAGTTGAAGTGTTACGGTTTCTCCGGCATAACGCGGGCGGAGATTCATGGTAACCTGTAACGCCGACTCAACAGGATTGCCGTCAATCGCGGTGATTCGGTCGCCGATTTTAATTCCGGCTTGGGCTGCCGGCGAATCCGGTTGAACCGCGTCAATCACCGCTTCGCCGATAAAAATACGGTTTTCTTTAAATTGAATTCCGGCAAAACCCGATTTCAAATCATTTCCTTTTTTGAGTTTACCGATTATTGTTTCCTTCTGAATATCCTCAAACGGAATCGCCAACCCAACACCGGCATCATACATTTCCGCACCGGCAGTCAATTCATCAGAGGTCATGGAAAGCGGAACCAACAGTCCGAGTAATTTTCCTTGCCGGTCAATTAACACCCCGCCGTAATTGTTGGGACCAACCGCCGCATCCGTTTGAAAGGCTTTGCCCCAAATCCGATTGTTACCGCTGATAATTCCAAGAGCAATATTGGGTTCGTCCCGTGAAAGCGCAACACCAACCGCAATACAGGATTCACCCGTCAAAACAGAATTTTTGGTTCGGATTTCCGGCGATGTTGCAAAAAGATTGTTTAGAAAATCATCGTTTAAATTTTCAACTTTCAGAAGAGTTAACATCCGGTTCAAATCGGTGGCCGCTTTTCGGGCAACTTTTTTTGTACCGTCGGAAAATTGGAGCAGGATGGAAGCGGGTTCATGGAGAAAATGAAACGCACTGGTCAGAACAAAACCTTGCCGATCTAAAAGAAAACCGCTGCCGGCTCCTTCATTAACCAATTCATCACCGATTTTTTCATGACCGCCAATGGTGTCAATCCGCACTAAAAACGGCGCAACAGAATAAACCGCCTGACGTGTTTGCAACGAATCATCATCGCCAAAACTAAAGGCAATGTTCGAAATGAACAGGCAAACAAAAAATAATCGGTACATATTCAGGCAATAAAATTACTTTGTTCGATGTTGTCCAATAACATCAGATGAAAAGTTACACGCTTAAAAGAGACGCGGTTGGAAATCCGGCGGAACATCCATATTGAGCGTATCGCCGTTCTGAGTAATGGTGTAAAAACCGGCTTCAATTGCCTTCGCTTGGATCTGTTTATCAAAGACGGCGCCGGCAATCACACCGATAATTTTTTTATCCGGTCTTTTATGTTTTTTAAAATGTTCACGTAAAATATTTAGGCGGGTAATATGATGCGTAATATCGTTTTCCTGCGGTTTGGTTTTCACTTCCGCCGCCACGATGATCTCCTCATTCTCTAATAAAAGATCAATTTTTATAAGCGTTTGGTTGAGATCGTCTATAATTTCAAGTCGGGATACTTCGTGGAAAAGATAACCGAGTTCGTTAAAAAGCCGAATGATCTCCGGCGCAATCAAATGTTCCGCCAATTCCCCAAAACATTGATTAAAATAACCAAATGGTTTACACAGTTCGCCGATCATTTTCTCCTTTTTTCTCTGTGGATCGCAACTTTCCTGTATTTGTTCCAGTATTCGGCGATCTGTTTCTTGGAACAGTTCCCGCAATCCTTTACCGGTTTCCTGAACCAGTTGCCAGACTTTTTCGAATGTTAGGCGGTTGGAATCGGGAAGATTGTTAGTTGGCATTGGAATTACTCCTTCATTCAGTATTACATTAAAGAAATAGAAAATAGACAGACATTAAACAATATTTATTGGGAATCTCTCCTCATTCAGCATTTACCGAAAGTAAACGGCGTGGGTTTGCCCCGCGTTGTTCGACTTAACCCTAAAACACGGGGTAACCCCCGTCGTTAACTAATTCGTTGAAAATAAAAAATGGAATTATGAGAGACTCCCTATTGTGAAAGGATAATATTAATGCAATGCCGCCGATAAGTCAAGGGACATGGGGAGCATTTGTTAACGGCAAAAAATCAGAATGTAAATAATACCAAGAAAAGTGGTCAACGCCAAGATTTTTTGAGCCGTTCCTTGTTTCCGTAAAGATGTTTTTTGCACGAAAAAAAACAATA
>JAIROD010000268.1 GCA_031257725.1 Planctomycetaceae bacterium
AATAGGGGATCAAATAGTATTTACATGACTACATTTTTAAAAATCAATTTCGCTTATCTGCTTAATTTATAAGGAGTTACGTCAAAATTTGACCAATTTTCTCCGGAACTTCGGGTTAACCGGCGGTTCTCGTGTTTTAACTGCTTCAGTCCTTCTTTGGTTGTCTTATGCTTTTGCTTCTCAACATCCAACCGTTGTTTGGATTTTTCCTTCTCAACATCCAGTCGTCGTTTAGCCTTTTCTTTGGTCTTTTTTAATAACTGCTCACCGGAAGCAAGCTTCCGCTCCAAACGGGTTTCACGTTTCGTTTTCATAATAATACTCCATCTAAATAGGGGGATAATTGACCGAAACCATTGATAACAAATGAGTTATCAAATGAATTCGATAACACGATCAACAAATTATAAAAGAATTCAAAAAATTTTGAACACCCTACCCTAAAGGGGTTGAGATGGTTGTTTGTCCGTTACCGCCGGTTCAGTATCTACTAACTGGGGCGGTTATTCACGTTGAACCCCTAAAGGGGTTGTTGCTTATAATAAATCAACCGCAAAATGTAAAACCTCGTAATATATCAGTGGAATTTTTAGGAGATTGAAGTTTATTTTTTACCACCCCTGCCCCACCGAAGGAGGGGAATAATTCCCCTCCTTCGGAGGGGCTAGGGGTGGTCATTCGGAGGAAACGACTGAACTGAATAGTTAAAAAAAAAATATTTCACTGATATATTACAAAACCTCCAATTTAGTGAATAGATACAAAAAAAATATTCCACTGATATATTACCTTTTTTTTTAATAAGGTAATAAGGTTGGTATTTTATTTGTTTTTTGGCTAAGGTTTTTTTGTTAAATGGTTTTGTTAGGAAAATCAGGTTACGGGGAGAATCACGGTACAAACGCGGGGGGTACCCCGCCGTTAACGATCAAACAAAAATTCCGTCCCGCTAGAGACTGCTGTCTATTTTTAACACGAAATACACGAAAATTATAGAAAAATGACAACAGAATTTTCTTGTATTTTTCTTATTTATTTCGTGTGTTTCGTGTTAAAAAGTCAAAGAAGATTTTTTTATGTTGGGAAAAGATTGTCGAGATATTTGTAGCCGCTTCCGGTATTCAATAACAACACCGTTTCGCCATCGGCAATCCATTCCGATTGACGCAGGACTTTGAAAGCGTGCCAAAGAGCCGCTCCCTCCGGCGACCAGAACGAACCCGCACTCAACGCAATTTCACGTAACGCCCTCAAAATGTCCATATCATGGACACTAACCGAATTACCACGACTGTCGTAAAGTATCTTGAGAATCAATTTGTCCGCATAAGGTTTGGGAACACGTAATCCGTTGGCAATCGTAAAACCATTGTCTTTGAATGTTGATGAAGATTTGTTGTTCCGAAACGCAAGGTGAATACCGTTGCAAGAATCGCTTTGAACCGCCGTCATTCGCGGACGTTTCGCACCAATCCAGCCGAGTTGTTCCAATTCATCAAACGCTTTCCAAATACCAATCAAGCCTGTCCCACCACCCGTTGGATAAAGAATCACGTCAGGAAGTTCCCAATCAAACTGTTCGGCAATTTCATAACCCATTGTCTTTTTACCCTCCAGACGATACGGCTCTTTCAGGGTCGAAACATCAAACCAACCATGTTTGACCGCTTCCCGCTTGGAAAATTGTCCGCAATCACTAATACTGCCGTCAATCTCCCAAAGTTCCGCACCAAACATGCGTACCTCCGTTTTGAAAGCGTTCGGAGTTTGTTTCGGCATGTAAATATGGGCTTTAACACCCGCCTTCGCCGAATAAGCCGCCAATGCACCGCCGGCATTGCCCGCCGTAGGAATGACCGCTTCACGTACCCCCAATTCCTTCGCCCTAGAAATAGCAACACTCAACCCCCGCGCCTTAAAAGAACAAGTCGGATTCAAAGACTCGTCTTTGTAAAATACACGGCAACAACCGGTTATCTCGCTAAAACAAGTTAACGGAATAACCGGCGTTAATCCTTCGCCAAGTGTTACGATATTTTCGGCATCACCGACCGGTAAAAATTCCCGATACCGCCACATTGTCGCAGAACGTTGACGCAAATCGCCCTGAGTTAAGGTATTAGAAACAAAATCGTATTGAGCCGACAAAACGGCTTGACAATTTTCGTCTTGACAAACCGTATGCAATTCCTCTTTAGAATATCGTTTTCCACACGCAACACATTCCAAATGTGTCAACAAACTACCGGTTTTACTCATTCTTGTTTCGGCTATTCAGCCGCCAATTTGTAATTGTATTTAATATCTCAGTGGAGTTTTCATTTTTAACACGAAATACACGAAATACACGAAAATTAGTAATATATCAGTGAAATATTTTTTTTAACTATTCAGTTGTTTCCTCCGAAGAACCACCCCTTGCCCCTCCGAAGGAGGGGAATAATTCCCCTCCTTCGGAGGGGCAAGGGGTGGTAAAAAATAAACTTCAATTTCCGAAAAATTCCACTGATATATTACTTTGAACTAAATTTATAACCTATTTTCAGTCAGTTTGAAATATGCCGTTTTCTTACGAAAAACTCACAACAAAATCTCAGGAGGCGTTGTCGGCAGCCCAAGAATCAGCGATTAAATCGGGGCATCCTGAATTAACGCCGTTACATTTGTTCGACGCTCTTCTCAATGAAAGGGATGGAAATGTTCGTCCTATTCTTGAAGCGGTTGGCTGTCATCTTGCTCAGATTGATAAGATGGTCGATGCCGAGTTGCGTCAACTGCCTAAAATATCCGGTAACGGTGCTGCTCCCCAACCTAGCGGAGAATTTCAGCGTGTTCTCTTTGCTGCCGGAGAAGAAGCCGAAACGATGAAAGATGACTACATCTCCACCGAACATCTTTTGCTGGCATTGGAAAAAATTCCTTCCAAAGTGAAAAATGTTCTCAAACTTAACGCTTTGGGACGTGATGAATTACTACAAGGTATTAAAACAATACGCGGCAGCGCCAAAGTGTCCGACGCGGATCCCGAATCGAAACTTCAGGCGTTGGCGCGGTATGGTATTGATTTGGTTGAACGCGCCAAAAAAGGGAAACTTGATCCGGTAATCGGACGTGATTCCGAAATTCGTCGTGTTATTCAGGTGTTATCGCGCCGTACAAAAAATAATCCGGTATTGATCGGTGAACCCGGAGTCGGTAAAACGGCAATTGCCGAAGGGTTGGCGTTGAGAATTGTGGACGGCGATGTGCCGGAATCACTTAAAAATAAACGGGTTATTGGTCTCGATATGGGGTTGCTTGTTGCCGGAACAAAATTTCGGGGTGAATTTGAAGAGCGGTTGAAAGCGGTTTTGCGTGAAGTCGATGAAGCAGCCGGTCAAGTGATTCTGTTTATCGACGAGTTACACACCTTAGTCGGAGCCGGTCGTTCCGAAGGCGGAAGCGACGCCGCCAATTTACTCAAACCGGCGTTGTCACGTGGTGAGTTACGGTGTATCGGTGCAACCACTTTGGATGAATACCGAAAGTACATTGAAAAGGACGCTGCTCTGGAACGTCGTTTCCAACCGGTTTTTGTTGAAGAACCGAGTGTTGAAGATACTATTGCGATTTTGCGCGGTTTGAAAGCCCGTTATGAAGCCCATCACAAGGGAGTTAAAATTACCGATTCTGCACTGGTTGCCGCTGCTGAAATGTCACATCGATATATTGCCGACCGTTTTTTGCCGGACAAAGCGATTGATTTGATGGACGAAGCGATGTCACGGTTGGCGATGGAACTTGAGAGTGTTCCGGCGGAGATTGACACGGTGCAGCGGCGTTTGGTGCAACTCGAACTGGCAGCGCGGCAACTCGCCGACGAAAACGAACCTCATGCTCTGGAACGATTACGCGATATTGAAAAGGAAATTGCACGGTGTAAGGAAGAACTTGCCGAACTCCGAACTCAATGGGAAAAAGAAAAAAGCGGCGCTTTTGATATTCATCAACTCCGCAGCCGGTTAGCCGAAGTCCAATTGGAATACAAAAATCTTGAAACGCACATCAACACGGAACAATCGCAAGGAAGATTAGTTGACGAATCGCAGTTTCAAAAATTGTTTGAATTAGACCAAAAGCGAAAGGCGTTTGAAAAACAAGTCGAAGAAGCCGAACAATCGCAGTAACGGCTTATGTTGTCACGGAACAATCAAAGAGGTGATTTATGTACAAATTGATGTTGCTGATCTGTTTTGGTTTTGTTGGTGTTCTTCCGGCCGCAGAGCCGACAGATTTTTTTGGAGTGAAACCGTTACGGAGCGAGCGAGCCGGCAACACCACGCGATACTATCATTCCAACGGTTCCCTGATGGGGCAAGCCGAAACCAATGGAACGACAACCCGTTACTACAAAGCGAATGGTGTTTTAGCCGGACGAAGCGAGCAATCCGGCAACACCACCCGATTCTATCATTCCAATGGTTCTTCTGCCGGAAAAACGATTGTCAATGGACGTACAACCCGATGGTATTACGCCAACGGAACATCAGCCGGTCGCAGTGAAACAACCGCTTCCGGCGTTACACGATATTACAACGCCAATGGTTTCAGCGTTGGGCGCAAGGAAAATCGCGGTTCAACCAGCCGCTATTACAATCCGTAACGGTCGATAGTTTCGGATAAAATTGATCTTGATTATTTGTCCCTATCGTCTCTAATGTCCCTGTCCCTATAAAGTAAAGCGTTTCATAAAAGGACATTAGGGACAAATGAAACCTAAGGGATTGGTGATTCTTTATAAAAATTACGGCAATATCTCAGCGAAATTTTTTGTGTCAATCTTTTTCCGGTTTAATTTTCCGGCGTTTATAGATTGATGGTTAATTGGGCGGTTTTCTACAACGTGTTGTTCCTAGCGGGACAGAAAAAGGAATGTATCTATTCAGTGGTTTGGTTGTATTCCTGAATTTTCCGTCCCGTTAGGGACGACATATTGGTAGAAAACAATGTAATAATTTTTCACAATACGGAATAGTTACCTTAAATATTCCATTTTTTATCTCTTTTGTTCCTAAAATTCCTTATATTTCAAAAAATGATCAAAAAGGAGATACCTACGTCTTGACATTTATTGCGGAGAGGTCATAATATTGTCTAGTTTATTTCCAATTCCATATTCGATTTTTCTAAGGAGTTTTTAATGCCTAAAAAATCAGTAAAAAAATCTGCTAAAAAAGCCGTGAAAAAGTCGGTCAAAAAAGTTACCCGTAAAGTGGGGGCTGGTCGTCCGTCTGGTTCCGGTAAGTATGGGGGATGTGAGACGAAAGTTATTCGAGTTCCCGTATTTCTTGAACGTGAAATACAGGAGTTCGCAATTCAAAAACTTAAGTCAGAAAAATCCAAATAAGCAGATCGTTAAACAAACAATGCCGTCTGATGAATTATTTTGTAATATATTGATCAGACGGCTTGTTGATTCCGGCAATCGGAATTTTTTCTATTTTGTAGCAATTTCCCGCCTATTGGG
>JAIROD010000247.1 GCA_031257725.1 Planctomycetaceae bacterium
AAAAAATATTATTCATGTTTTACGCGGTCTGTAACTTCTTTACGTTTTGCTTTATTGAAACGTTCAAGCGTTCCGACGAGGTAACCGGTGGTTCGGCAAACCATAACCAATTTCAGAATCATAAATCGTGTGCAGACCTGTTAGACGCAGTTGCGTATATTTTTACACATTATTATTTTTCACATATTCATCAGCTTTCTTTGCTAATTCTTCAATGGTCATGTCTTCAAACAAATTTTCCTGCCATTTTGTATAATCAAATGGTTCCCTCTGAATTAACATTATGAAACGTTCTGCCTCTACCAGTCCCAAATGCTCTGACAATATTTCCATACCTTCATTCTTTATTAATGTATCTGTTTTCATTCTTAGACCTCAAACCGTTTAATAAAATTTATTGGATCCGTTATAACAATATTATCAATATTTTTATTTAACAAATTATCGTCGGTTGTTACATAATATTTACATTCTGCTTCAATTGCGCATGCTATATGAATTGAATCTTTTATTTTAATGTTTTGTTTTCGTATTTTTTTTGCTAATAATATATTATCTTCAGAATATTGTATATTAACACTTGCAAATTTTTTCCATTTTTGTATTTGATTTCTTCTATTATCAAAGGGATTAAAATAAATTTCATAATCCATCATCTATGACCATGCAAGTTCAAAAACTTTATTGATAATTTGTAATTGTATGTATGTCTTAGCTTCTGCTTCAAGATAGTTTCTCAATATAGTTTGATCATCGTATGGACGATTAAAGCTACAATTATCCAAATAAATTCTATTTTCCATAAACTACCTTTCATACAATATATATTATTTCATTATGCAATATATTGGGCGGATTATTTTTTGTATGATTTTTATACACTTTTTTGCGCAATTGCACATAACATTCCGGCTATTGACAACATTGAATAAAATTTATTTTACCAGTTTTTTTTCAAATTCCAAGTCCCCGCAAAATAGGAAACACCGAGTTATACAAAACTCCTGACTCGACACAAGTCAGGAGTTTTGCTTTGGGCATATTTGAAATTATTTCAATGCCTTCAAAAGGTTTGGCAAAAGAGCCGAAATGGAATTTTCGGTTTGAGCGGTGTAGATATTGCCGTCAACAACCGATTGTTCATCTGTTCCGATGCATCCTTTGACAACCGATTTGATAAACGGATGCAAGGCAACTTTTTTCCCTTTTCCGATTTCAAGGTTGTCGTACAACAATGCCGCTGCGCAATGACCAACCAAAATTTTGTTGTTGTCATCGAAAGTTTTGATGACTTCCAACATATCCTGATTGAATATTTTGTCGGCATTTTCCGCGAATTTGGGCATCGCGTCGCCGCAAGCGAAAACAAGTACTTCGTATTTATTTTCGTTGCCTTTTAAGTTTGCAACGACATCGTCGGTCTGCAAACTGATACCCGAATTTGTTTTTATTTGCGTTGTTTCGGCGACCGCAAATGTTTTGTACGGAATTTCATTCTCGAAGAATGCTTCCAGATACTGAAACAAGCCTGCCCCATTTACGGGGTTGACGGCTAATACTGCAACTTTTTTTGCCATGATTAAATCTCCTAATTTTAAATTGTTAAATTTTTGCAAGTGAAATTAATTACAATTTCATTTGACTTACAACGCGGCAACGACACTGTCGCCACGCAATGCACCATGATAGAGAGTTACTTCATTATGTCAAGTAGAAACATATTTATAACATAGTTACCGAAAGAGACTATTGACAAATATAAAGGTTTCCGCTATATTTTGCGAAAATTGAATTTGTCTTTTTTTTCAATATTAGGAGAAAAACCAATGATTACCAAAGAAGAATTGCCTGCGTGTCCTGTTGCGACGACGGTCAACTTGATCGGCAACAAGTGGAAAATCCTTATTTTACGGGATTTACTTTCGGGGACAAAACGTTTTGGCGAATTAAGGCGAAGTGTTACAGGTATTAGTCAAAAAGTGTTGACTGATAATTTACGTGCGTTGGAGGAAGACGGCATTATCACACGAAAAATATTTGCGGAAGTTCCGCCACGTGTAGAATATTCGTTGACAGAATTAGGCGATTCGCTGCGTCCTGTGATCAATGTTTTAGCAGAATGGGGAACCGCCTATAAAACACGTCTGGAACAAAAAACAAATAAATGACTTTTTGAAAGAATATGTTCACCATTCTTTAAAAAACTTTATGGCAAAACAATATCTATACTCTTCGCACTTTATTTTTCGGTTGTGTAGAGACGCAATGCATTGCATCTCTACGTAAGATTTCAGGCAATTGTGTAACTCTCAAAAAAAATGAAAACCGAAATTTTAAGTGAAATAGGAAACATCAGATTATAAAAAATCCCTCAAAAATAATCTGCGATAATCTGCGTAATCTGCGGACAACAAAACATTATTCATGTTTAATTCGGTCTTTGACTTCTTGGTGTTTTGCTTTATTGAAACGTTCTAGGGTTCCGACGAGGTAGCCGGTGATTCGGCAAACCATAACCAATTTCAGAATCATAAATTGTGTGCAGACCTGTTATGTACAGTTGCGTATTTAGTCTTTATTTTTCTTATTTTCATTTCTTAGCTTTGCGGCATTATTGTATATTTCTTCTATTGTCATATCCTCAAACAAATTTTCTTGCCATTTTGTGTAATCAAAAGTCTCTTTTTGAATGAGCATAATAAACCGCTCCGCTTCAACTAATCCCAAATTTTTTATTAAAGTATTCATTCCTTCACATCTTATTACTGTATCTGGCTTCATAATTTATACTCCTAATTTTCTTATAAAATCCAATGGATTTATCACTTCTATTTCAGAAATATTTTTGTTTAATATTTTCCCATCGGTCGTGATAAAACATTCACATTCAGCTTCAATTGCACATGCAATATGTAAAGCATCTTTTCTTTTTATATTTTTTGCGGTTAATTCAAATCCTTTATTTAATATTTTTATTGTTGGGTCTATATCCACTACAGATATATTTTTCCAGTTTAGAAAGGCATCTTTCCTGTCTAAAAAAGGGTTAAATGATATTTCATAATCCATCATAAAAGACCACGCTAATTGAAACGTATTTTTTAGTATCTCATTCTGAATGAATACCTTTGCCTGAGCTTCAAGATGAACATTAAGATTTGCCTGATCATCATAAGGTCTATTAAAACAACAATTATCCAAATATATTCTATTTTTCATAGATAACCTTTCTTTTGAGTAGATTTATAGCTGTTTCAATATTTCTTTGATATTTTGGAGGAATATTAAGTTTCATCTTTAGATTTTATCCGTTTGCTTTTTATGAGTTACATAATTTTCGCTTATTTCTTTTACTATATGTATCCCAAATTCCTGTGCTATTTTTTTGGCGTGGGTATTTACCATCCTTACAATCTCATCCTTTTCCATATTATTCATTTCTTCATATAATTTTATTCTTATCTCGTCAAGTTCATTTTCATAATTATTCATTTTCTATGACCTCCATCGGTGTACAGATGATTTATTTTGCCAGCACGGATGCGGGGCATAATTCATAAAATTCCGGTTTTAATTTCACCTAACATTCTGGCAATCGACAACATTGAACCAAATCTATCCTACACGTTTATTTTCAAAATTCAAGCATCTTCCAAAATAGGAAACACCGGATTATAAAAATTCCTCCAAAAAAATAATCTGTGAAAATCTGTGTAATCTGCGGATAACAAAAAATATTATTCATGTTTTACGCGGTCTGTAACTTCTTTACGTTTTGCTTTATTGAAACGTTCAAGCGTTCCGACCAGATAGCCGGTGATTCGGCGGATTCGTTCAAAAGGAATGTCTCTCTCTTCACGACCGCATTGCGGGCAAACGTCTTTGATAACTCCGGTGTAACCGCAAACCGTATCACGATCAACCGGATGATTCACTGAACCATAACCAATGCCGGAATCACACATCACATGAATGATCTTTTCAAACGCTTCAGGGTTTTGCGTAACATCACCGTCAACCTCGACGTATGTTATATGACCCGCATTCGTCAACGCATGATACGGCGACTCAATCCGAATTTTGTCTAAAATTGAAACTCGATGATATACCGGAACATGAAAACTGTTTGTGTAATATTCCCGATCCGTTACACCTTCAATATTGCCGTAACATTCACGATCCAATTTGACAAACCGTCCCGATAATCCTTCAGCCGGTGTTGCAAGAAGTGTAAAATTGAGATTTGTTTTTTTACTGTACACATCAAGATAATGACGCATGTACGAAACAATTTCAAGTCCAAGATTTTGCGCTGTTTCACTTTCGCCGTGATGCGAACCAACCAACGCTTTTAACGTTTCCGCCAATCCGATAAATCCAACCGACAACGTTCCATGTTTCAAAACCTCACGAACTTCATCATCAGGTTGAAGATGTTCACTGTCAATCCAAACTCCTTCACCCATTAAAAACGGATAATTTCGTGCTTTTTTTGCCGACTGAATTTCAAGACGTTCCAATAATTGCGCAACACAAAGATCAAGTTTGCGGTCAAGCTCTTCAAAAAACCATTCGATATTTCCGTGCGATTTTATAGCAATTCGCGGAAGATTGATTGACGTGAAACTCAAATTACCGCGTCCCGGCGCAATCTCTCGACTCGGATCATGGACATTGCCGATCACCCGCGTCCGGCAACCCATATAGGCAATTTCCGTTTCGTAGTTTCCTTCAACATAATATTTCAAATTAAACGGAGCATCCAGAAATGCAAAATTCGGGAATAAACGTTTCGCACTCACACGGCACGCAAGTTGAAAAAGATCATAATTCGGTTCGCCCTGATAACAATTAACTCCTTTTTTGACACGAAAAACGTGAATTGGAAAAATCGGCGTTTCGCCGTTGCCCAAACCGCGTTCATGCGCAAGCAACACATTTTTCGTAACCATACGACCTTCCGGTGAAATATCCATTCCGTAATTGATTGTTGAAAACGGCGTTTGCGCACCGGCACGCGAATGCATCGTGTTGAGATTGTGAATAAGAGCTTCCATCGCCTGAAATGTCGCCAGATCAACTTCTTCCAAAGATTTTCGCAACGAATATGTCTGACAACGCCGAACCAATTCAACGTCAAATCCGGTATCGGTTAAGATTTCAGATTCTCGTTGCACATAATCGACATTCTCTTCCAGACGGAGAACATAACCTTCCGCAAGAAGTTTTTTTTGCACGGAATTTGTCAATGTTTCCCAATTCTGAACTGTTTTTCCGTTAAGAACATCCGACAACTCCAACGATTTTGCAAGATTACGCCGATAACATTTACGAAACGTTTTCGCAACTCCCGGCGCAAGTCCGTAATCGAAATTGACAATACTTTGACCGCCGTGTTGATCGTTTTGATTCGACTGAATTGCAATACATGCCAGCGCGGAATAACTTTGAATATCATTCGGTTCCCGTAACACGCCATGACCTGTTGAGAATCCGCCGTGAAAAAGTTTCAATAAATCAATCTGACAACACGTTGTAGTCATTGTCAAAAAATCAAGATCATGAATATGAATATCCCCGTCGCGATGAGCTGCGGAGTGTTTTGTATTCAGAACGAACATTTCATAAAATTGTTTTGCGCCTTCGCTGCCGTATTTGAGCATTGTCCCCATTGCGGTATCGCCGTTGACGTTGGCGTTTTCACGTTTGATTTCGCTGTCTGCCGCGCTTTTGTACGTTATATCTTCATACGTCCGCATCAAACGCGTATTCCGTTCGCGCATTCGAGATCTTTCCGCACGATAAATCATGTACGCTTTTGCGGTGCGGACATGTCCGGCTTCGACAAGAACCTGCTCGACTATATCCTGAACTTCCTCTACATCCGGCTGATTCATCTGACGTTCCGCAAGTTTTGTGTCAACAAGTTGAGCAAGTTTCAATAAATAATTTTCATCCCGATCCGCTCCGCAAGCGTGAAACGCTTTTCGCATTGCTGCCGCAATTTTTTCGAGACAAAATTTCATCTGCCGCCCGTCGCGCTTAATAATAATCGACGTTAAAGGATCCGCTTGTGTACGAATATGAACTAGAACCGGGTTAGTTGTGTTAAGTGTTGTTTGAGACATTTTGAACTTCCGTGTTTATTGGAAAATAAAGGGTTAAAATTGTTAGTAAATATTAAAATTGTTAGTAAATAATTGTTAAAAAAACACACGCACGACCAATTTCTAAAAACTATTCTTGTCCGCAAATTTTTACAAAATGCCGTCAATTTTTTTCGTGAAAATTTTGTTAATTTTGTCTAAAAAATAAGTTTTTAGAAATTGCCTACCATTGTATTAATTTCGGAGTATTACTCGTTTCAATAAAATTTTATTCTATATTGAAAGGATGTTGCATAATAAATCCGCAGCAACACTGTTTTGTGTTGTTCATTTGATTTCCTACCGGAGAATCATACCGACATGACCGTATGATAGACAATCCTTCATCAAAAGATTCCTATCTTTTACTCCTTTGTGTGAATGGCAACACTTTAAGCGTGCGAAATCAACATCAAACCTTTTATCTCTTTGTCCTTCGCAAATGAAAAAGGCATTCCTTATAGAATTGGTAGGTCTTCTGACTTCCGGCAAAAAACGTTGCCTTCTCAATTTCGTATGAAATCAATGGCGTTGTGTGAATTACGTTTCCGACACCGGTTACAGCGGCGAGGACCGTTTCGGTTTTGCACCGAATTCCCTGTTCAACCTGATTCAAGATAAATCAGACCAAGCACCAATTCCTCAATAACACCGGCCAATTTTAGTCAACAAAGTGTTTTCGTCAAGACCCCGCAAAATTCCCGCTGATATATTACCATTTTTTAATGGAACAAACATCACTCAAATGGTGCACAAAGTATATTTATGAAAATTTCATGGAGCAATTACATTTTTTAAATTTTACGATAATTACATCACCGTCGAATTCGGAATGTTCAATTTCTTCGCGGATCATATTGAGAGTTTTTTGTTGCGATGCTCCGCCGGTTCCTGCTCCGATCAGTGGAAAGGCAATTGAACGATAATTTTTTTCCTTTGCCAAAGCGATTGCGGAACGAACCGATTTTCGAATCGAATATTCGGTAGCGAACCAAAACATGTTGATGCCGGCAACATGAATGATTCCGCGAAACGGTAATGTTCCTGCGTTGGTGTGAACCGCTCCGCCAAGCGGAAGGAGTCCGTGCTTGGCGAGCTCACGAAACGGTTCATAACCGCCGCGCCGTTTAATGGCAGCAGAAACTCCTTGCGGCAGAAGCAACCACCACGGAATAAAATTACGATTCCAAGTGTTGACAATCACTTCAACATCTTGGTCAAGTAAATCGCCCTCAACAATATGAATTGTAGGAAACATAAAAATCCCTGTACTTGATGAATCTATTTTTTGGTAACTAACAGGTTTGTCCGTAATAAATTTTTCTTTGAGAATCTGATTGTTTAACCCCAGTCTAAAATTGCGTACTTATGTTTTGAAAGGGTGGATTCTATTGGTATTAAAAAATCATTTCGCAACAAATTTATTCGTGTTTCATAAAGTTCCCTTCGTGCTTTTTCTATTTTGTTTTGTGGAACCACATTTTTGAAGAATGTTGCCATAAATGCTGTCCAAAGTCCAAAAGTGTTTGGTAACAGTTGAATTACATTTTCGTTTGGATCAGGTCCTTCTGTTTCCAAATGTTGAAGCACCGATATGATTGCTTGCTGAAGTGAAAGCAATAACTCATGATCGAGAATAAACACTTCACGACCGCTTGTATTCATTTTTTTCAAAATTGGATGTTTCAGATAAACCGGTAAAACCTCTGTAAAAATTGGTTCAATAGTTTCTGATTCAATATCAAAAACTTCAGTCGGAGAAAATTTTTCAAACATCACTTCTTCACCAACAATCAAATTACGAATAGCCGATTCCATATCACAACCCGAATAACCATCAAAAACCAGACCTCTTTCAACAAGATGATTCACAAGCAATTCAACATTCTTGATCTCAAAAAAAGATTTCGCACAATAATTAAAGTATTCTAAAAGAATTTCTCTTGACCGCGATGTGTCACTACGAAAAGCGTCAAATTTATCATTAGAGTAAGAATAAAAATACCACGCCATTGACATTGCATTCACCTTATTTTTTAAAAAAACAACTCAACTATTTTGAAACGAATATCGAATTTTAAAGTGTTGTGAGGAGTATATTCCTGTTGTTTCATAATTTAGGGGGAACATTTATATTCGACCGCTCTTTTAGTAACGGCGAGATATTAAACCGGGCAACCTTTGCTATTTGCTACAAGGTTGCCATGCGTCCGCCGGTCAACGTCTGCGGCTTTGGGTCAAAAAAACACCGGCACTGTAAATCACCGGTGCTGTTATTGTTTTTCGGTGATCCAATCGGTGTGAAAGGGACCTTCACCGGGTTTGTCGGTTCTCAGATAAGTGTGTGCGCCGAAGTAATCGCGTTGTGCTTGTAACAGATTTGCCGGCAGAACTTCCGAGCGGTATGAATCATAATACGACAACGCTGTTGAAAACGCCGGAACCGGAATACCCAATTCAATCGCCGTTTTGACCACATGCCGCCACGCCTCCTGAGCCGATTCGACTACCTCCTTGAAATAAGGGGCGAGTAACAAGTTTTCGAGTTTCGGATCAGCGTCGAACGCTTCTTTAATCCGTTCAAGAAATACTGCACGAATAATACAACCGCCGCGCCAAAGCATGGCTATCGGACCATATTGTAACTGCCAGTCGTATTCCCTGCCGGCTGCCTGCATTTGAACATAGCCCTGAGCATACGAACAAATTTTGGAAGCGTAAAGAGCTTTGCGAATTTGTTCGACGAAGATTTTTTTGTCGCCTTTATAGGTTCCGGCGGGACCGTTTAGAATTTTTGATGCACGGGTTCGTGCTTCTTTCATTGCAGAAATACACCGTGCGTAAACTGCTTCTGTAACAAGACTGCTTGGCGCACCGACATCAAGAGCAAGTTGACTCATCCATTTACCGGTTCCTTTTGCTCCGGCAGTATCAAGAATCAAATCGACAAGATAGTTTCCGGTTTCTTTATCTTTGACGGTGAAAATATCTTTGGTAATATCAATCAGATAGCTATCAAGTTCCCCTTTGTTCCATTCGGAAAATGTTTCGTAAATTTCTTTATTGGAGAAGTTGAGGGCATTTTTGAGCATCCAGTAGGCTTCGCAAATTAACTGCATATCGCCGTACTCAATACCGTTGTGAACCATTTTAACGTAATGACCTGCGCCGCGCGGTCCCACCCATTCACAACAGGGAATATCTTTTTTTGTACCGACTTTTGCAGAGATTGACTGAAAAATATCTTTAACAAGCCCCCATGCTTTTTCAGAACCGCCGGGCATCATACTGGGACCTTTTCGTGCGCCTTCTTCACCGCCGGAAACTCCGGTACCGATGTACAAAAATCCTTGCTCTTCGACAAATTTGGTACGCCGTTCTGTGTCACGAAAATGCGTATTCCCGCCGTCGATGATTACATCGCCGGGTTCGAGCAAGGTCAAGAGTTCCTCAATCACCGCGTCAATTGCCGCAACTTTCGGATACAACGCAACTTCAGGAGCCGGTACCGCGTCTTTCGATTGAATCATCAGCATCACTTTTCGCGGACGTTTCAATTTTGAAACGAGTTCTTTCAACGAGTGAGTTCCGGCGAGATGGCCGCCTTTTGCCTTACATTCGGGTTGGTTGACAAACTCATCCACTTTGGAAATGGTACGGTTAAACACGGCAACGTTATAACCATGATCCGCCATGTTGAGAACCAGATTCTGTCCCATCACGGCAAGACCCATCAAACCAATGTCATAATTTTCATTCATTTTTGTATAAAATTTGTTAAAGTTAAATTGGTTAAAGAAAAACAATGGTAATATATCAGCGGAATTTTTTTATGTCAATATTTGTTGGGTTTAATTCACGGTTTCCAATCAGTCATGCGGGGACAACATTTTATTAACCGTATATTTCTGCATACGTTAGGCAACCTCTTTCACACGAAGTCTTGACTTTCAACTTCAACTTTTCAACTATTTCTTTATCGTTTTGATTGAATTGCGTTATTGATATTGGCGTTGATCCATTGGTCGAGTTCGTCCCAATCGACGGTGGGCAGCGAGGCTTTATCCGGTCGAAGTTTTTCTGCGCCGCGGATATAGACATGCACAATTTCTTCTGTTGTTTTAGCGGTATTCCAATGAATCAGAATCCGAACACATTTCCGCAACGATCCGGGAACCTCCATTTCATGACCGCACATTAACGCAACATTCATCCAATTAAACTGACGTGCGGCGAGAGCGGGAAATTCGGCGTTTAGATCGTTGGTGGTGGTGAACAAAACACTGCAAACGTCATTGGGGTCGATATGATTAGCGCGAATCATCAGGGCGAGCAATTCACGAGTTCCTTTGAGAATGGCATTGCTGGTGTTCTCTTCAACAGTAGTTGCGCCGCG
>JAIROD010000276.1 GCA_031257725.1 Planctomycetaceae bacterium
GATCGCTACTGAATAATTACGGAATATACTGCAAACGGCATGAGATTGGTTGTTTTTGTTTGATTCAAAAGGTAGGCAACCTTTCGCCGAAGGGTTTTCACCCACAGTTGCGTCGGCGATAGCCGACTTGCCCCTGTTTCCCGTCGGCAATCAGTTTCCAAACCAGCAGGAAACACAAATTGCCCAATCGAATCTGATTCACTGTTGCCTATCGGCAACACAATGTTTCGGCGAAACATTGCCTACCTTTTAATGTTCTATTTTGGGGTAGGCGACCTTTCGCTGAAGGGTTTTCACCCACGGTCGCAACGATTGGTTTGCTATCTGAGTTGTACACGGTTGGTTTTTAATTTCCATCTGCACACAGAGTTAAATCGGCGAGTACGCCGTATTAGTAAAAACCTTTCGGCGAAAGGTTGCCTACCTTTTGATACCCTACCTGGGAGAATATTTCAAACAAAGCAACCAATTTCTACCCGTTGACAGTCTATTCATCGACAATAGCGAAAACGTATTGCGATTGTCCTCATAACCTTATTTCCAACCTGATTTTTTAACAAAAACAACCTTAGCAGCAAAAACATCATCAACAATCGAACCTTATTACCTTATTTACAAACCATCCTTCCTAAAAAATAATAATACAAAAATGTATCTCCCTATCAAAATAAGGTAATAAGGTTGGATTTTTTGATGATTTTTTGCTGCTAAGGTTGTTTAGTTTGGAAAATCAGGTTTGTTTGAACTGTTTTTAAGTTAGCGAAAAGGGCTACTGACAATTCCCCAATCGTCCCCTGCTAATAACCGCCAACTTTAGTCGGCGGTTATGTGTCGCGCTAAACTCAACCCGTTTAGGGGGGGTCTAATACAGAGCGTTTTTGCGGGCAAGGGAAGGTTTGTTCAATTGAAGTTGGTAAAAACAGAGGATTTACGTAAAACAAACTGTTTTGAGTGAATGGATTGTAGAGATTTTTCTCAATGTGCCGAACATTCTGATTAGCGGAATCTGTTGTTCCGCTTCCGATTTACGGTTTGTTCCAATACTTCGTATTTGTTTTCAACATCTTCACAATCTTCACAATTTTCACAACCTTCACACTCTATGCTTCTATTCGATTCGCTTCATCATGCTTCAGCGGCAATGAGTGCCAGCCAACTTGGAATACAGGTTAGCGGTCAAAACCTGACAAATGCCCAAACACCTGGTTATGTGCGGGAAAATATCCTTTTGGAAACAGGAACAAGTCGGAAATTAGGCAATGGCACCGTGATTGGCACCGGTGTTCAGGTGAGCGGGGTAGTGCAGGTGATTGACCAGTTTCTTGAAGAACGCTTGCGATCCTCAAACAGTGATATGTCGGCTTCCACAACACAGGAAAAATTTTACACGGAACTCGAAGCTCTGCTCAACGAAACAACCGAAAATGACCTAAGCTCCTCACTCGGTGAATTTTTTAACTCTATCGATAATATTTTGAATCATCCGGAAAATATCAGTTATCGCGAAATGACCGCAGAACAAGGCGTTAAACTGACCAATGATATTAACCATATTGCTGAAACGGTTGTGAACATACAGCGGGATATCAACACAACAATCAATGCCGCCGCAAACGAAATCAATACGCTTGTTAAAAAAATTGACGAATTAAACCGGAATATCTCATTGCTGGAAACCAAAGAGGGGCATGAAGCACTTGGATTAAGGGATGAACGTCTCAACGCTTTGTCTGATCTCTCAAAATTGATCAATATCAAAACAACAGAAAATGCACAAACGGGTAGTGTCTCAATTTATTGCGGTTCTGATATTCTTTTGATGGACGGAGTGCGGAATGAAGTTTTTGTGGGAGGGCGTAAAGAAGAGAGTGATGATACGGTGATGGCGGAGCTTTGCCTTCGTAACACGATGACACCGCTGGATGTTCGGAGCGGTACGGTGTACGGACTTTATCAGGCTCACTCGACCGTACTCGGCGGTTACTCCGAAAAACTTAATCTTTTTACCAAAAATCTCATTCAGGAATTTAATACGATTTATTCTTCAGGACAAGGATTGACCGGATATCAGTCCGTAACCTCGTCGGCGGTTATTGATCAACCGGAATTGCCGATCAGTTTGGCTGATCTTGATTTTCCGGTTGAAAACGGGGTGTTTACGATGATGGTTAATAACAAACCTTATGAAATCAGAATTGAAGTGAACGAATCGCCGACAGTTGACCCGTTTTCATTAAAATCCACTCCGACAGTTCGCGGAACCAGTCTCAACGATATTGCGTCGGCGATTAACAGTATTGACAATATGAACGCAACAATCAATTGGCATGGTCAGTTGGAAATTATTGCGGATGATTCCAATGTTGAGTTTTCTTTTGCGAATGATACGAGCGGTGTTTTGGCGGCTCTTGGAATCAATACTTTTTTTACCGGTACAAACGCCGCAACCATCGGAATAAACTCAACCGTCTTGAACGATCCAAGTAAGTTTGCGGCAAGCAATAGCGGTGTTGGTCAAAACACCGATAACGGTGTTCAATTAGCGGCGATGGCGGCGGCGGCGAATCCGGCACTGGGCGGAACGTCGATTATTGAGTATTACGATGAAATTGTCAGTGAAACAATGCTTGCCGGCGGAATAATGAAATCAATTGCTTCTTCAAACTCCTTGTATCAGCAATCGTTACAAACTCAACGCGATTCGATCAGCGGTGTGAATATTGACGAGGAAACAATCCTGATGATGACCTACCAACGTATGTTCCAAGCCAATTCACGTCTGGTTACCGTTATTGACGAAATGCTGGAAACTCTCGTCAATTTATAA
>JAIROD010000275.1 GCA_031257725.1 Planctomycetaceae bacterium
CCGATGTATTGGCTAATTAGACGGAGCGTTGGTTACGGAAAATGTTTTCCGTTTCGGCGATCCATTTCCTATCCACTTTTAACACTTTGTTACACTTATGAAAAACTTGAGTCGATTGTTATTTCCCTTGTTTGTCTTCCTGTTGACCGGATTGTCGGTTTTCGGAAGCGAGGCAGACCTTAAAATTCCTGAAATGGGCGCAGGTACGTTTAAGTACCTTGGCGGCATGGATGGATTTACCGTTCTTGCCATCGGTTTGGCGTTTACGCTGGTTACACTTGGAATTAGTTTATACCTGTTTGTTCAGGTAGCCAAGTTGCCGGTTCACAAAAAGATGTCTGATGTTGCCGACATCATTTTCAAAACGTGCAGCACCTATTTGTACAAACAAGGCGTGTTTCTTGTTTGGCTTTTCGGTTTCATTGCGGTTGCCTATGCAATTTTTGTTTTTATTCAACCGCATGAAGCAGGTTCTCACCATTCACCGCTTTCGATATTGTTGCAAGTTCTTTTCTTTGCAATTATCGGTATGCTTGGTTCTTATTCTGTTGCGTGGTACGGTATTCGGTTGAACACTTGGGCGAATGCCCGAACCGCTTTTGCTTCGTTACGCGGTAAGGCGTGGGATGTGGTCAATATTCCGTTACGTTCCGGTATGAGTGTCGGTTTGTTCCTCATTTCGCTCGAACTCATTATCATGCTTTTGATTTTGATGTTTGTTCCGCGTGAAACGGTTGGTCTTTGTTTTCTGGGTTTTGCCATTGGTGAATCACTCGGAGCCAGTGCGTTACGTATTGCGGGCGGTATTTTCACCAAAATTGCCGACATCGGTTCCGATTTGATGAAGATTGTTTTTAAAGTCGGTGAAGATGATCCGCGTAATCCTGGGGTGATTGCCGACTGTACGGGCGATAATGCTGGCGATAGTGTTGGTCCGACAGCAGACGGTTTTGAAACTTACGGTGTTACCGGCGTTGCTCTCATCTCGTTTATCGTTCTGGCAATTCCCGACATTGCGTTACAAGCGCAGTTGATCACATGGATTTTTGCTATGCGGGTTTTGATGGGTTGCCTTTCCGGTTGCGCTTATTTTATCAATCAGTCGATTTCCGAAAAGAAATATGCCGACAAAGCAAAGTTTGATTTTGAAGAACCATTGACCTACCTCATCTGGATTGCCGCAGCTCTTTGTATTGTAACATCATTCCTGTTGAGCGGTTTAATGCTGGCTGATTTACCGAACGGAGCATGGTACAAACTGGCAGGAATTATCACTTGCGGAACACTTGCCGCAGTGTTGATTCCAGAGTTTACGAAAATCTTTACGAGTTCCAAATCGAAACATGTTCAGGAAATTGTTACGGCATCCCGTGAGGGCGGACCGTCGCTGAATATTTTGTCCGGTATTATCGCCGGTAATTTCAGTGCGTTTTGGACGGGCGGTTTGATTGCCGTATTGATGGCGGCGGCTTATGCGATTTCGCTTTGCGGATTAACCGATCCCAGAATTCTCGGAGAGCACGCCGCGATCTTTGCGTTTGGCTTGGTTGCGTTCGGTTTTCTTGGCATGGGACCGGTAACAATTGCCGTCGATAGTTACGGACCAGTTACAGATAATGCCCAATCAATTTTTGAACTGTCGCAAATTGAATCGGTTCCGGGTATTAAAGAGGAATTGAAACAAGATTTTGGTTTCGATGTTGATTTTGAACACAGTAAATGGTGTCTTGAAGCCAACGACGGAGCCGGTAACACGTTCAAAGCAACTGCAAAACCGGTGTTAATCGGAACAGCAGTTGCCGGAGCAACAACGATGATTTTTGCAATCATCCTGATGCTTGACAAACTCGGCGTGTTGAGTCTTGATCTAACACAGGCACCGGTTGTTTTGGGCTTGATCTGCGGTGGAGCCGTGGTTTTCTGGTTCAGCGGCGCAGCCTCGCAAGCAGTAACAACCGGCGCTTATGAAGCGGTCGAGTTCATTAAAAAGAACTTCGATATGAACAAAACCGAAGCAGATATTGATGACGCAAAAACAGTGGTGGCCATTTGTACGCGTTACGCTCAAAAGGGAATGTGGAACATTTTCCTTGCGTTAATTTCATTAACGTTGGCGTTTGCGTTCATTGATCCGAACTTTTTCGTTGCCTATCTTATTTCGATAGCGATTTTCGGATTGTTTCAGGCGATTTACATGGCAAACGCCGGCGGTTCGTGGGACAACGCCAAAAAGGTTGTTGAAGTTGATTTGAAAGAAAAAGGTTCTGATCTTCACGCTGCCGCCGTTATTGGCGATACCGTCGGCGATCCTTTCAAAGATACATCATCAGTCGCTTTGAATCCAATCATTAAGTTCTCAACACTGTTCGGACTTCTTGCAACGGAAATTGCGATTGCCATGAAATATTCCGAAAAGGCAACGGAAGGAGCGGCACAAATTACAACAACGGTAACCGGAAACGCTGTTTTTGCCGGTCCGTATGCCGGAATGACCGGAGTGATTTCGATTGCATTTCTTGCAGTCGGTTTGTACTTCGTCTGGCGTTCATTCTACAAGATGCGGATTCCAGCCAAATCGTAGAGTTGTGCCGCATTTTTTGTAATAGGCAAGTAAAAAGAACCGGAGACTAAACGAAAAATATCCGTAAAAGTCTCCGGTTCATCACTGTTTATTCGTACCGAAAACAAAATAGACCATTATACTTTACACGATAAAAAATAGTCCTTTATTTTTTTAAGAACGTTTATTATACTCATCACATTTTAAAATTCGATTTTTATTTTTAGGATACCCAAGAAATCAATCAATATTTAATTCTGATCATCTTGAGATATTCTTTGCATTCCTTGAGAAACCATTGCGCATTTTACGTTTAAAAATGAAACATACAAAACCGCCGTTGGAAATATTACGAATCCTCTAAAGACGAAAGGTTATTTTAATGAATAGGACTAAAAAATTTCTTGTTGCGTATTATTCGCACTCCGGCAACACCCGAACAATCGCTAAATTGATACAAAATTTCACCAACAGCGGCCTATTCGAAATATTGCCCAAACAGCCGTATCCTGAAGATTACAACAAATGCGTTGAACAGGCAAAACGTGAAATCAATTCCGGTTACAAACCTGAATTGCAAAACAACATTCCCAATCTTGAAACATATAAGATTATTTTTATTGGTTCGCCGAATTGGTGGAGTACGATTGCGCCGCCGGTTGTAACTTTTTTATCGGGTTGCGATTTTTCGGGCAAAATTGTTATTCCGTTTTGCACCCACGGCGGAGGCGGACAAGGACATTGTCTGACGGATGTTGAAAAATTAACCCCAAAATCAGTTCACTCCGAAGGCGTTGCCTTTTCCGGCAACCGCGTCCATTCCGCACAACCCGAAATCGAAAAATGGTTACAAAATATTAAATATTAAAAGGAACCTCTCATAATTCAGAATTTACCGAAAGTTAACGGCGTGGGCTTGCCCCGCGTTGTTCAACTTAACCCTAAAACACGGGGTAACCCCCGTCGTTAACTATTAATTTATTAATT
>JAIROD010000279.1 GCA_031257725.1 Planctomycetaceae bacterium
TGCTGTTAACCGACACCACCGCCATCCGCGAAGTGATCCTATTTCCATTACAAAGACCCGAAAACTGAGAATCAAGTCTGCCTCTAATGATTGGGAATCTCTCATCATTCAGAATTTACCGAAAGTTAACGTCGTGGGTTTGCCCCGCGTTGTTCGACTTAACCAAACGCGGGGTAAACCCCGCCGTTAACAATCGCGGAGTAAACTACGCCGTGAACAGATTGGTTGAAAATAAAAAATTGAATTATGAGAGATGCTCAAAAAATTCGTTTTCGTGTAATTTTGTGTGTTTCGCGTTAAAAAAATTAACCTTTACAATATGTACAATAATGCCAAAAAAAGTATCAACAACAATGAAAGCGGTCGAACTGCCCAAAACATTGTCTGCAACTGAAAATGAGGAACTCCGTAACATTCTCCTTTCCGCTAACGCGGAAAAAATAACGACCTTCTTTAACGGAATGCCGGAAAAAAAACGACGGGAATTAGCTCCGATTTGTATTGAGTGGATCAAAAAACTTTGGGATACTAACTTTTTTTACAAAACCGCTCCCAGATGTTTTGGTTTTCCAGACGGGACAACCTGCGATGATGCTTATGGATATACTGAAATTGCCCTTTTTGCAACAGCCGATTTCACAGAAATACAACGCCTTTTTCGAATTAGTCATCAGCGATTTCATTGCAAACACGAACTGGTTGAAAACGTGTTGCGGGCAAGGAATCCGGTTTGGATTGGTGATTTTATTTTATTGGCATTGACGATTGATCAGGATTATTGGTTCCTTTATAGACGTTTTGTTACAGAAAAAATCATAAAACCGATTATCAATGATGAAATGGCAAGGACGATGTTCATGGTAATGGATCTGCGTGGACATGACATTTATCGTTGGAAAGCATTACCAATTTCGCAACAAATAAAGAATGACACTGACCTGTTAAAAAATGAAATTCCTCAATTATTCAAGGTAAATGAATTTCCTTCTGGATTTAGTTACACCAATATTGATAGAGAACACCGCTGGAAAGAGGCTCTCATCGCCTTAGTTGCCGACGGAACACTTTTAAAAAATGAATTGATTGAACTTTGTCTTTCCGCTCTGGAACGTCCTCACACGGAATATCAGGGAAAATGGTTTGTACAAATTCTTGAACGTCTTCCTTTTGATGGCAACGATCTGAAAACTTTTGCCAAACAATTTTTGTTATTAATTAGCCATCGCAATCCGTCTCCGTCAGTTTTTGGTTTTTCCATTCTTGAAAGACTTTTCAAAGAAAACAAAATTTCCGATACAGAAGTATTGGAAATTCTTCCGCCGGTTGTCCGTGATCCTTCCCAAAAACGAGTGAAAAAGGCAATTGCAATTTTGGATAAAATTGCCGGACGAAATAAAACACTTCATCCCGAAATTATGAAACTTGTTTTGGAATGTTTACCGCACGAAAATTCTGAAATTCAGTTGGCGGCACTAAAATTGCTCAAAAAATATGATACGTTGAACAATCCGAACATCGCGGAATCTGTCCGTCAGATTGCCGAATCGTTAGCTCCTTCCATTAAAAAACTTCTTCCTGATATAATAATTCAAGCCCAAACATCAATAACCGTTCAAAATCTGAAAGAACCTGAACCAACAACCGAATCAATAAAACCGCCGAAAACTGTTTTAGAAAAAATTGTTCCGATTAAATCGTTTGACGAACTTCTTGATCTGGCAACGCGGTTATTGGAAAAACCGGAAGATGCCGATGAGATTGAACGGCTTCTTGGTGGTTTGGCAAGACTGGGAGCAAATCATCCGTCATCTTTTGAAGCAAAAACATCTGCGCTTTTACTCCGTTCATTTAAGTTACTCGGAACACGTTCAGAAAAAATTGACGGTAAAACGATTTATGACTTGCACGTTCCCGATCCTTTTCAAGGCTGTGATATTCAAACCGATTTTCGTTATCTTTTTGCTGCATGGATTACCGGTAAAGTTCCTATTGTCGAAGCAAATCATCTGGAAATCGCCGACCACGTTTGGAAAAAAGTTTACACGGAAACTGCCGGTATTCCAGCAACAAAATTATTTTCTGCCCGAATGAAAGCGGTTGCCGAAATTATTGTTGCCGGAAAAAGCGTACAACTTCTCAGTACGCCAACCCATTACGACGGTTGGATTGATCCGAATGTTTTTGCAGAACGTCTTATCGAATCGGAAACCCAAAATATCGAAACAGATAATTATGATCGTGTTCTTGCATTGCTTCGGCTTTACACCGAAGGACGGGAAAATGCGTTAAAATTGATTGACGGGAAAACTAAAAAACGAAACGATTATATCAATGCGGTGCGGTATGCTCTTGGGGCGGACGGAATCAAAATCGGCAAAACCGATTATTATTGGATTGCAGCGGCTCGTTGTCGAAATCCGTTTGCGGATGATCCTGCTGTGGAATCTGTTTTTACAGGATACGGACCGGATTCAGGAGCCGCCGCCGCCCAATATAAAATTAAAAAAGAAGCCGACCGAATCTATAGACGCAACAAAATTGCCGTCGAATGTTTACCGCCGACAAAAAATCAACTCGATCTTACTCTTTTTCCAACAATTGGTTTACACACCGCAGAAACATTTGTTCATGGCGAGGAACCGGGGCAATATCCGTGGACATTGACTATTTGGTTACAAAATCCTGCTCCTGCGGTTGCGGTGGCACTCGATACCCATTCAACAAATCTTGACAACGCCAACACAGAAGCAGGTTTTCGACACGCTTTAGCCGCCATTGCACGTCCTTACGTTTCATTTCACCCTATTTACGTTTCGGCAATTTTTACCGCTCTGGCAATGAAATGTCCACAGGTTTACACTACAGCAACCGATACGGCCATTATAACGATTCAGGATGGTCGTTTAACGTCGGCAATGGCTGTTCAACCGGTTCAAGATTTGCTCCGCTTAGAAATCCTGACCATCAATCGTTGGCTCAAACCACTGAAAACAATTACCGAACAATCCCAACTCCACACACTTTTTGTACATGAATTACTCGAAAACATTGTTGAAAACTTACCGCCCAAAAATGTTACCGGTTTTCTTGGACTCCTGTACGAAATCGGTATCTCACTCGAAAAACCAATTACATCAAAAACTTGCCGAAAATATCTCGAAACATTGTCCGGTTCAGGCAACGCCGGAAAATTGGCAAAAAAACTACTGGAAACATAAATATATTCATCACACTTTAAAATCCGGCTTTATCTTTTTGTAGCATAAAACATGCACAATAAACTTTTGTAATTATTCAGTAGATTGGTCATTCGAGGGTAGGCAACCTTTCGCCGCAAGGTTGCGGTGCCGAGAGGCAACAGTGAATCAGATTCGATTGGGCAATTGGTGTTTCCGACCGGTTTGGAAACCAATTGCCGGCGGGAAACAGGGGCAAGTCGACTATCGCCGACGCTCGGCGAGCGGTTGCCTACCTCTTGATTATTGACTTGATGATAAATAATAGAATCGCTACTGAATAGATACAAGATTAAAACAAATAGTCCACTGAATAATTACGGGGTTGTAGAAATAAATTACCAACCGAAACAGAATCCGAGATTGCCGAGATGCGTGGTGTTTCGGGCGTTAATCATCAGATCGTAATCGAGAAAAAGAAAAACATTGTACACGCCCTCCATCTTCAGACCAAAACCAATCCACGCCCAATCACGCCCCGTATTGCCTTCATAGAATAAAACCGCCGGACTGCCGGTTCCCTGAACCGCCGAAAATCGGGCATGATAATAAACCGGCGGATGATCTAACATTTCATGAATCCAAGTTAATCTGCTTTGTAATTCAAAAGATTCAAAAAGTTTCCAATTCAACCGTATCCCCAAGAGTTGACTCAATCCGTGACCATTCCAATCCCCTTGAACCGGCGTTGCCGCCTCTCCAATCCGACCATGATACAAAAAATCATACTGTAATGCATAAAACGGTTTGATTCCCCATTGCCCAAAAATAAAATCAAGACCAAACTCTCCAAAAAGATTACACTGCAACCCATCGCCTTTAGCGTCAACCTGATAGGATGATCCACGAATTTTATATTTGTCATAACCCAAACTTCCGGCTCCGCCAAAATGACAACCGCTCAGATAAATATACTTGCCAAAACCAAAAAGATAATTCTCCGCTTTAGCGTTTGTTTGATTGGGATATTTTATCTTGCTTTGATTGAAGTTACCGAAAAAAGTGTTATAAACACCATGCGATTGAACAATGTCCAATCCAACTTGAAGACCAAAAAGATTCGGTTTAATTTGTGATTCAACCCCTTTGGGTTCCAATGTGGTTTTTCCGTAATACAAATTCGTCCAAATCCTGCCGCCGCTTCCACGATGTCGGCGTTTCTGACCAAGATAACAATCCACATCCGCCGAAAAAAAAGAATGATCAAATAATTGATCATCCGCTTTATCAAAAGTTCGGTCGAAAGATTGCTCAAAAAGTTGTTCAAAAGATTGTTTAAAAAAGTCCTCCGTTTGGATTTTGAATGAATTACGTTGTTCAAAAGAGGTTGCGGTTGTATTGTGAACCAATGCCAGTAAACCAACAATAGTTAAAATCGCCGGAATCATGGATTGAGTCAAATACCGCATTGTTTCAGTAATCTTTGATATAGCAAACGAACTAAAGAAAAAATCATCTCTCATCAAAATCGACGGTAAAACAGAAAAACTTTAATGATTATGCCGAATATTCCGATATATTTTCCCAAAACGGAAAATGTTCCCCTGCGTTTGTTGGTTTGATCGTTAACGGCGGGGTTCACCCCGCGTTGGTACCATGACCGAGTTGCGAAAATAAAGATTCCGTCCCGTTAGGGACGAAATGTTGGTAGAAAAAACGCCAAATATAAATTTCACCAA
>JAIROD010000280.1 GCA_031257725.1 Planctomycetaceae bacterium
TCAGTGGAATTTTTCGGAGATTGAAGTTTATTTTTTACCACCCCTGCCCCTCCGAAGGAGGGGAATCATTCCCCTCCTTCGGAGGGGCTAGGGGTGGTCATTCGGAGGAAACGACTGAATAGTTAAAAAAAAAAATTCACTGATATATTACAAAATGACGTATTTTTATCGTTATTTTTTGTGATAATGAATATTCCCGCCTCGTTGAGGACGTGCTATTGGTAGAAAACAACAGAACAGTTACGCTTGTTTTTACCGGTTGTTTATGAGCAAACGTAACTATTCCGTCCCGCATGGGACGACACTTTATTAACCGTATGCTTTAGCTTACGGGCTGGGCAGTGAGACACAATCAAGTCCCGCAGGGACGACACTTTAAAAGTGTCAATATTTTCAGTGTCGTCCCATGCGGGACTCTTTAGTAAATGTAGTAAATGACTTTATTTACCGTAAGCTAAAGCATACGGTTAATAAAGTATCGTCCTTGCAGGACTCGTTTAATCGGAGTTCAAAAATGTAAAAAAGATAAAATGAGAACAGCGTAGAACCTATTCTGGCATCGGTCTTGGCGTACTTTGGTGCGCAATTACTAAAACGACTGAATAGTTACGAGCAAACTTTATACTCATCACACTTTAAAATTCGGTTTTAATTTTTTTGCATCATGAACAATAAACAGTTACGTGAATTATTCAGAACTACTTTAATGGTGCGAAAGGAAAATCATGTCTGAAAACGGTTTTTCTCCGTCCTCTGTTTTTCATTCTCCATTTTCGGTAACGTTTGATCTTGATGCAATCGTCCGGCAAATTATGGTCGATTTAACCGTTACGGACAAACCGGTTTCTGCCGACGCTAAAAATATTTCAAAAATAGAGTTGCCGCCTGATATTAAAGAGAACACTGAAAAACCGCTTGTAAATGAAATTTATATTGATAGCCGTGTTGTTTCGTTGGCGGAGTTGAGTCAACATCTCGGAAATGCAACAAAATTATTTATTTCACCGAAAAGTATTTTGACTCCTTCGGCGAAAGATGAAATACGAAAACGAAAATTAGAAGTTGCCGTTAAATTACCATTACCGTCCGTTCGGAATGCACCGGCGATCTGGTTTGCTTTTCACAAACCGGCAATTTTTCCCGTCCATTTATTAAATTTATTACAAAAAGAAATTTTCTTGAAACAGGAATCATTCGTTACATTGACGGAATTATTGAATGAAGCGGAACGGCAACTCTCCGATGAAAAAAATCGCGCTGTTGCCTTGACACGCCAATCCGCAACCGCAATTCATCTGGCAAACCAACGTAACATAATTCGCGCTATTGGATGTGTCGATCCGAAACAATCGTTGGAAGATACGGTAGAACTCAATGCCAATTTGCTGGTAATTCACCCGGAACGTGTTAGCAATACGAAAATTTTTGAAATCGTAAAACAGTTGCAAAAATTTTAACATTTTTATTGCAACTATTAAGTGATTCAATGTTGAATTGATATCGTTGTATTGTTTCACCACTCAAGCCGTAATGCGTAACAACCCGCATTATTTTTCATTTTATATCTTTCCATGAACATTTCTATTTCCGATAATTTTTCGTTGCCACATCAATTAACTGTTCCAGATAATAAACCGACCTTATTGAAAAAACAGGGGCAGGAAAATATTGTTTCAGAAGCAGATCATGTTTCTATTTCACCGGAAGCCGAAGAAATTCTTGCCAAAATTCAGGCAGAGCAGGCAAAAACCGACAACAGGGAGGCTTCTTCTGATTTTTCATCACAACAAAATGATTTTTATAATATTCTCGGACGTTTATTGGATTTAAAAGGGACAACATCGGATATAAGTTCATTTCTTTCATTGTTGAACCGGTCTATTGCCGACGAATCAAAAAATTTAACAAAAATTCTCGGCAATCTCATCAAGGACGCCGGACTTGGCGATGTAACTAAAAAGATCACTTTTGCAGAAGACGAAGCAGGAAACATTGTTATTACCGGAAATATCAATGCGAAAAAGAAACGGGAACTTGCCGCACTGATCAATAAGAATCCGGAATTGGCGGAACGGATAAAGAATCAAAAAATGAAAATGGAAATTGTTGCGGAATTGGAAAAAGAAGATGTTTCCGATTTTTCGCAACTTTCTTCAGTTATACCAAAACTTCAAGAAATATTACAAAAAAGAGTCTTGCAGAACGAGGAATCACGACTGAATGCGGCGGTCTATCAGTCGTTACTAAAAGAGTTCAAACAAAACGAATTATCAAAACAAGTTGGTTTCTCAAACAATGACGATGAATTAAAACCGCTTTTGGCAATGAAACGCGGCGTTTTGTCCGAAGCAATTGATGAAACAAAAGACTTCAAAGAAGAAGTCCGACAATTTCGCAGTCAAATTGCCGCTTTTGTCAAAGAATATAATGAAACAATTGCTATAAATAACGATGATTTAAGGATTACCGATTTTTCCGTGCGGATTGATGAAAAAGGTAATATTAATATTGAAGATGTTCAAACACGCGGCGGCGATGCGAAACAGAACCTGAATGCGTTACGTTTTTTGAGAAAACACACCGGTTCACTTCATGAAACAGCCAAAGAATTAGCAACAGAAATTCTTGAAGTTCACGATGATCAATACGGTGATGTCAAAGAATATAAGCATGAAGTGGTGATTGATTCCCAAGCGTTTGGTGATTTTCGTATTGAATCGCCGGAGGCAGACCGTGCCGCTTGGGAGAAATTGACAACACTAGGTAACAAAATTGGTCAGGCGTTGGGAAAATATTGGGGTCTTTCGGGTCAATTTGAAATAACATTTGACGCTGATGGAAAACTTTCCATTGATCAGGTAACACTTGCCGGTTCCAAAGGAAAAAATATTCGTGCGGTATTATTGGAATTGAACAAACGTTTGGAATCGGAAGATCCGTTTAACGATGAATTGACGGATATTAAATTATCAAACAAAATGGAAGGAATTTTGGAACAACTTGTTGAGATGAAGGAAATCCGTGAACAAATTCATGATCAGAAATTGCGAGAACTGCCAATGTCCCTAACATTTTTTCTTTCACCCTTGACCAATCGGTAAGCGTCAAGTCCGATATTATATTTCCGGCGGACAATTGGGGGCTTGCGTCACGATGGATAAATTAGTATCATCATAAGAGATTTGTTATTTTTTCGTAACTAACACAGCCGAAGATTAAATGTTCATAAATAAGCAATCATTATTTGAAAACAAAGAAATGAACGCTTAACTCAATACGTACTTAAATACAAGGAATTATCGGTATTTAATCCATTCTAAATTTAAAATAAAAAAGAGATAAGGTTATGAAACAGTTAGCGATTGATACTCAGTCATTTGAAAAGTTACGCAGCAGGAACTGCCTGTATGTGGACAAAACCGAAAGCATCTACAAGATGATTACCGGCGGAAGGATTTATTTTCTTTCACGTCCGCGCCGGTTCGGAAAATCGTTACTGGTCAGTACGCTTGAAACGCTATTTCAAGGGAAGAAAGAACTATTCGATGGTCTTTATATTTACGACAAATGGGAATGGGAACAATATCCGGTCATCAAAATCGACTGGACAGAGATAAACCATTCAACACCGGAAGAAATGAAAAAAAGTCTGGTTCTTCGCCTTAAAAAGATTGCTCTAAAATATCAGATTACTTTGGGTTCCCAATCGGCAATTGATTGTTTTGTGGAATTGATAGAATCTTTACATGACCAGACCGGCAAAAATGTCGTCATACTGATAGACGAATACGATAAACCCGTTACCGCGCATCTCACTGATGAACATTTGGAAACAATTAAAATTGCGGTGCATGATTTTTATCAAGTAATGAAAGGCGCAGATGACTATTTGCAATTTGTTTTCTTGACGGGCGTGTCGAAATTTTCGGGACTGTCGATTTTTTCGGCGTTAAACAATCCGCAGGATATTACCTTACGTGACGAATATGCGGCAATATGCGGATA
>JAIROD010000313.1 GCA_031257725.1 Planctomycetaceae bacterium
AGGTTTGGTTTCTGGTAGGACTCTTGCTACTAAGGTTGTTTTGTTAAGAAAATAAGGTTGAAAATAAGGTTTTGTGAAACGATGACGATACGTTTGGGAATATTCCACTGATATATTACCGGAATACTTACGTTCAAAAAATAGTTTCCATGACATCATCGAAATCATTCAAACTAAAATTCATGGGAGTTATTTTCATGATTCTGTTCATCTTTTCGATGATTAGTTTCGTGAGTTATTCCCCCGCCGATCCGCCGGATTTACGCGGTTTTCCCCAATCGGAATCCGTTCATAATTTTTGCGGTCCGTTAGGGGCTTATCTTTCGTCGTTTTTTTTGAATCTGTTCGGTATTGCCGCGTTTTACTTTTTTTTACCGCTCGGAATCGGGGCAACACGATTGTTAAAAGGTCAAGCCTTCGACCAAATCACACTCCGAACAACCGGTCTTGCCCTCGTTTTAATTGGATTATCAGGATTATTCGCCTTGATCGGTGAAAACATTCCGTATTACCCCGGTCCCGTTATCGGTCCGGGAGGTTATCTCGGAATGATTACCGTTGCACTGTTAGGTTGTCTCGTTACCACATTCGGCTGTGTTGCCTTTTTAAGCAGTCTTGTTATCGGCGGACTTGTTCTTTCCGGCGATCAACTATTATTACTGATAATCCGCTTTTTTTATAATCTCTTTTACAATACCCGAAACAAAAATCACGCCTTGACCGCCGAACAAGAAAACGAACTAAATAATGAATTAAATAATGAATTAAAAAAAACCATCGCAAACGAAAATCACCATATTAACGAAAAACGCCCTATTGCCGTTCCTGTTGCTAAAAATGTTTCAAACCAAACCCGCACCGCTTCGCGAAGTGATCTTTTTCGTTCTTCAAAATCTCATCCGCACACAAAATCACTTAAAATTACTCAGATTGATGATGATACTGTTAATAACGGCGATGAAGAGATGCTTGATGAGGATGAGGATATTGTTGACGATGAAGATTCCTTTTCTTTTGAAGAAGAACAATATCAGTTTCCAGCCACTGATTTATTGGCATTGCCGGAACCGTTTGATCATGAAGAATATCTTGAAATGGTCCACCAGCAAGCGGCAATGCTCGAAAAAGCATTTGCTGATTTTAAAACACAGGTTCAAGTGGTTGATATTCAGACGGGACCGGTTATTTCACAATTTGAATTGAAATTAGCCAAAGGGTTGCGGCTCAATTCCATTCAACGTCTTTCCGATGATTTAGCCATTGCAATGAAAGTTCCCAGTGTTCGGATTGTTGCGCCGATTCCGGGTAAAAATACTGTTGGAGTTGAGTTGCCGAATGAACACCGTCAAACGGTGCGGATTCGTGAAGTCATGGAATCACGCCCGGATGCAGAGGAAAAATATAATATTCCGATTTATCTCGGTAAAGACGTTTCCGGTCAGCCGATGGTGATTGATTTAACCAAATTGCCCCATCTCTTAATCGCCGGACGTACCGGAACCGGAAAAAGCGTTTGTCTTAATTCGATGATCGTTTCCATGTTGATGACGCGAAGTCCCGAACAGGTTCGGATGTTAATGATTGATCCGAAAATGGTCGAACTCAGTCCGTATAAAACGATTCCGCATCTGATTCATCCGGTTGTTACCGATATGCGGCGTGCAGAAGCCATTCTTGCGTGGACGGTCGAAAAAATGGAAGAACGTTATCAATGGCTCGCATCCGCAGGTGTACGGCAAATCAGTGAATACAATAAACTGACGGAAGATGAATTACGTTGCCGTATGAAAATGGCGGACGCTCCCGAAGAAGAATGGGAAGAAGTTCCTAAATCCATGCCGTATCTGGTGATTGTTGCCGATGAAATGGCTGACCTGATGATGATGTCGGCAAAAGAAGTCGAAACGCATATTATCCGGCTGGCACAAAAAAGCCGGGCGGTGGGAATTCACCTCGTCCTGGCAACGCAAAAACCAACCGTTGATATTGTTACCGGACTCATCAAATCAAATTTGCCCGCACGAATTGCGTTTGGCGTGGCAACCCGAACCGATAGTTTGGTCGTTTTAGACCGAATCGGCGCAGAACGGCTGCTCGGTAACGGCGATATGCTTTTTCTCCAACCGGGAACAAGTCAGGTGATTCGCGGTCAGGGAACTTATGTCAGTGATACGGAAATTGAATCCATTATCGAGTTAATCGGAACGGATAATCCCGATTTCATCGAAGAACTCGTTGCAATTGATCTCGACGCAGACGACTCCGCAACAACATGTAACACCGATTCAAATGACGGTGATGAAAAAATTCAACGTGATGAGTTGTATCATCAGGCGGTTGAGTTTATCATTCAACAAGGACGCGGTTCCTTATCGTTGCTCCAACGCCGTTTCAGTGTCGGGTATGGACGTGCGGCGCGAATGATCGAATTTATGGCGGAAGACGGTATTGTCGGTCCGTACAACGGTTCAAAACCACGCGAAGTCATCATGACACTCAGCGATTGGAAACGCCGACGATCTGCCGGAATAAACAGAAATGTCCCGCCCATTCCGAAAAAATCCAATCCGGCATTACGTCAGACTCCGCCGGAAACGGTCAGCGCAACACGTTATCGCCCAAAATATGCGGAATCGGAATGGGATGAAATCGATGATGAATTTATCGAAGATGAAGAATTCGATATGGTTTAATCGAAAAGGGTGACGATTAGGTTTTCGCGCGTTCCATGACTTCAGAGCCGCAACCGGAATGTTGCGAAAAAACAGAACAATAAAAAATTCCATCCCATAGAAACGTAATGTTTCGGCAAAACATTGCCTACCTTTTGATACCCTACCTTGTGGGAAATTTCAGATAAAACACTATTTCTACCCATTGACAGTATATTAGGCGATTCCCTATTAAATATTTCGTGAATTATTGTGAAGTCTTTTCAAGTCGATTCGCCGCAGCAGAACATCCAGAATAAAAAGCCACGCCGCAACCGTTAACAAATAAGACCAAAGCGGTGTCGCACGCCATGCGGTATGGTTGGGATCCGGTTGGAAAAGTTCCTCCGGTTTCGGATTAAATAATCCGCCGGTCGATTCCGAAATCCGTTGTAATAATTCATTGTTGGTCGGTTTCAGCCGCAGCTCTTCAGGATAGCCAACCATCACGCCGCGCGATTGGTTCACAAGATTTTTTTCACCCAATCGCAATACCGTTTGAAGATGATAACTGCCTTGATAATTCGTTTTTTTCAAATCAATCTCCGCTTCATAACGTCCCGGCGCAGTTTGTTGTAATATTATTTCCTCTTTGCTCAGATCAGGATAAATCATGGCGGTTTGACCGGTTGCATCGTTAATGTAGCAATCTTTTTCTTCGTCCACCACATCCAACGTCAAATGAATGTTACCGGAATGTTGTTGAATTTCGATCAGGGAACCGCGTTGATCGGATTGACGCATCACCTGCCGGATAATCTGCGCCCAGAATTTGGGATAACCCGACCACGTCAACCATTCCGCTCCCCAACGGCTTTTAGCGTCAGAACTAAACGCCGCCGACATGCCAAGTCCGTAACGCCACCAAACCAACAACGGATCGCCCGCTCCCGTCTCATTTTGTGTTGCCAAAATAAACCGGCTGGTCGGTTTGGCACGCGTTACAACATAACCGAGTAAAGGCGGAGCTGTTTCAATATCAATATTAGCCAACACTTCCGTCGGTGTTACAACAACAGGAACAAACGGTATTTCATGAATTGCGGATTTACCGGCAGTCATCGTTTCCTTCGCAAAAATTTGCGGGATTGCTTTGGGATCGTTACAGGAATAATGCCGTCCTTTACCGTTTTCGGCAATCATTTTCAGTAACTCATTATCAGCGTCGCCGACTCCGACAGTGGAAACCGTGATCAGATCGTTGACCATCTGCCGGACAATTCCTTCATAATCACCGGGAGAACTGTGACCGTCGGTCAACAAAATAACGTGCTTTAATTTCGCCGAAGTCCGCCGGAGTTGTTCATAAGCATCGATCAAACCGGAATAAATGTTGGTTCCTCCGGCGGCTTCGATAGTGGAAATGGCGGCGTTGATGGTACCGGCGGAAACGGCGTTTTGCATGGCACACACAACGTAACTCTCATGATCAAACGCAATAACTGTTGCAAAATCACGCGGCGAGAGCAATTCAACCGCTGCTTTGGCGGCTTCTTTGGCAAGTTCCATTTTTTGACCGCCCATCGAACCGGAACGGTCAATCACCAGACTGATGGCAAGAGAAGGTTTTTCTTTTTCCTTTTCAAAATCACATCGGACAGGCAATATTTCTTCAATCGGCGTTTTGTAATATCCGCCAAGCCCAAACGATTGCTCGCCGCCAAGCATCATCAAACCGCCGCCTAAATCACTTAAATAAGTTCGTAACAAATTCATTTGGTGCATCGTCAAAGAAGTTGCCGGAACATTCGACAAAATAACCGCATCAAAATGATCGAACTCTTCGAGTGATCGCGGAACACCCTCAGGCGGACGGACTTCCGCCGTAATATCCTGCTCGCGAAGAGCCGATGCAAGATCACGAATCGTTTTCGGTTCACTGTCAATAAGTAAAACGCGAGGTTTGCCTCCGGTAAACAATAACCCTGTTACATGATTATTGTCCAGAATCGTATCGCCGCGAGCAACAACCGTAACTGAAAATTCCTGTTGACGTTGATCGTTCACTAATTGCCGAAACCGAAAAATATTTTCACCAATTTGGAGTGTTTTTGTTTCTTCGACAACTTTGAAAGAATCTTTGTACAGTGTAATGATTGCTTCGGTGTTATAGTTACTTTGAATAACAATGTCAAGATAAAACGGTTCACCCTGCCTGATTTGAGCAGGCAATTTAATATCGGCGAGTTGAACTTCGGGTTCTGCGGAAGCGGGAAGCGGTACAGTGGAAATAGCAGCACCGCCCCGAATAGCGGCAGTCAAAATATCTCCGGTAGTCTCATTACCGTCACTCAAAAGAACAAGATGAGGCACATAATGCGGCGGAATCAATGCCAACGCCGGCTCCAACGCCAAAGCAATATTTGTTGCATTCGCGTCCGTTAATTCAAATTGTTCGGATTGTTTAAATTGCTCAGATTGTTTATATTGTTCAGATAATTCAGATACGGCAACATCTTTTTGTATAAAATTAGAGGAAGGCAAAACCGGTGAGGCGGGATGTTGAATTTGCGGATTGGCGGCAAATGTTATTACGGGAATCGGCGTTTTTCCGGCAATCTTTTGAACGGATTCTATAAACTGTTGCGCTTTTTCATTTGCGGCAGAATCAATACTTCGGCTTTGATCAAGCAGAAAAACAAGCATCTTTTCGTGTGTCGGCGACAGCAATGTCAATCCGGAAAGAGCAAACACGATCAGTATCAGAATCACCAAACGAACAGCCAACGAAAAATAACGTTGCATTTTTGAAAAATCCGTCAACGAATAACGGAATCCCCAGAGAAGAACCGCAACTAAAATTAAACCAACCAAATAGTGCGGATGAGCAAATTCAAAAGACATCGTTAAGAATATCTGTCCTTATTGTCCCTAAAATCCGTTTTTTTAGGGACATTAGGGACGATAGAGACAATAAAGGACAAAAAATATTTTTTTCAATTTTTGTAATATATCAGTGGAATTTTTCGGAGATTGAAGTTTATTTTTTACCACCCCTAGCCCCTCCGAAGGAGGGGAATCATTCCCCTCCTTCGGAGGGGCTAGGGGTGGTCATTC
>JAIROD010000281.1 GCA_031257725.1 Planctomycetaceae bacterium
CGTCATGGCACACCTGTTCATTCTGTTACTCGGTTTGGTCAAACTCTGGTACTGGATGCTTGCCAACCGTAACGGTATAAACCGTGAAATCAAACGTCTTGAAATGAGAATCGCTGAATTAACGGAAAAATTATCGAATCGATAAATAAATTAGTCCGCAGATTACGCTCCTTTTCGCCGATTCCTTTCCGCGTTAATCTGTGAAAATCTGCGGACTATTTTTTTCCGTGTAACATAGGATTCGGTTAAATAATTTTTTTTTGCAACACAAAAGAGAGGAGGACAATACCATGAGAGATGATTTTGGTACAATGGAAACATTGGTTCAAATGTGTTTCTGACCGGTTTGGAAACTGATTGTCGGCTTGACTCTGTGTGCGGACGGAAATGGAAAAATTTGGACAAACCAATTCCCGACCGGATTGACATTTAGCTCCATCCAATCCATAATCATCCCCAATATTTTCCCGACCCTGTTGTTTAATTGACGGATTATTTTGTTTGTTCCGGTTTATTCCCAATGGGAATCTCTCATCATTCAGAATTTACCGAAAGTTAACGGCGTGGGCTTGCCCCGCGTTGTTCGACTTAACCCCCGTCGTTAACTAAAAACACGGGGTAAACCCCGTCGTTAACAAAAAACGCGGGCTAAACTCCGTCGTTAACTATTAACTATTAGTTAAATAGGTTGAAAATAAAAAATTGAATTATGGTAATATATCAGTAGAATTTTTCGGAGATTGAAGTTTATTTTTTACCACCCCTGCCCCTCCGAAGGAGGGGAATAATTCCCCTCCTTCGGAGGGGCTGGGGTGGTCATTCGGAGGAAACGACTGAATAGTTAAAAAAAAATATTTCACTGATATATTACGCAACCGGAATGTTGCGAAAAAAACAAACATACCTGTTTTCAGAACGATAAGCAAGGAAGCCGCCTAACGCTGTTAGGCGGTTATTCACAGAGAATGCCTAAAGGTGGTGAACATTTGTTGTTTGGGAACAACCCTGCTTGAGGTCACCCGCCCCCAAACAACAAACTTAACTTTGGAACCGAAAAACTTGATTTTGGAACGCGTTTGGCGGTTCCAAATGCGGCGTTGGCGATTCCAAACGCGGCGTTGGCGGTTCCAAACGCGGCGTTGGCGGTTCCAAACGCGGCGTGGGCTTGCCCCGCGTTGTTCGACTGAATAGTTATTCGATTGTTACCTCTTGAAAGCATCTATTTTTAATGTAAAATAAGTCACCGTTTGAAAGAAAAGTGTATTTATTCAGTAGTTTGGTTGTGTTCCTTAATTTTTCCGTCCCGATAGGGACGACATATTGGTAGAAAAAATGTAATTAAAAAAATCCGCATCCCGTAGGGTAGGGTGTGTAAAATGCGTTATTCAACCGCGTGCATATTTTTCACGATGTTTTTTCTCTTAAGTATTTGATTTTTAGGGAGATGCGTGGTTCTCCACTTGTTAATACTTGCCAGAGTATTTTTCTCCAAATACTCCTTGAACTTGAGATGCCTCAGCCCATTTTTTGAATTGATTGAAGTGATCAGTGGTAACCAAAGAATTTGTTTCGTCACGCCATTCATCGGATTGGGTGATTTTCTACTCTTGTCGTATCCAAAAAGCGACTCAATAATATCACTGGAACAATGCCATCTCGTCTCTTTATTGGGTAGTTTTCCTTTTAATTCATGGAAATATTGAGACCATTCGTTGGCGACACGACGTAACCGTTCCCACGAGGAATGAGGAATGTTGTAATCTCTTGATTTCTTCGAGACTGGCATCAAGAGTCGATACGGATACCACTTTTTCTTTTAACCGTTTTAAGATGATATTCATGGTCGTTGTTAATTCCTGCCATTCCGCAATCAAATCACGATATTGATTCAAAAAATCAAAAACGTTTTGTTCTTCCTTGGTTAACGGCGGCAACATGAGATGGTAATATCGCCGAAAGTTAAAGCTTCTTCGGAAGTCTTCGACGCCGGAACTCCGAGAGTCAGTAGCAATTTTTGGCTGCGAATCATCATACTTTCATCGACAATACAAGCATAACCGTCGGAAAATTCTTCGGTTTTAGGTTCTGTGTAAACGGCGTAACCGCTTTTTTCCAACCAATGTTGAACACTGCGAAAACAAGGAATTTCCGGAAGTTGCCAATTCAACAATTCATTGAGTAGTTCAAGAATCTTAACGGTGGAACGCAAGCTGCAACCACAAATGATGACAAGCCCAACGGTCAGGGTGATAAGCATTTCGGTATATTTATGCTTGGCAATTGATTGATCAGATACGCCCAAGCAACCCTTTTTCTTTAAGTTTTTTTCATTTTTGAGTTCTTGGGTTAAATCCTTGGTTCGAGATTTGTAATGATCTTTTCGCTTGGTCAGATCGCGGACTTTTTGGTTGGCTTGACGTAAACGCGCTCGGCAAGCACCCAACTTTTTTGTTAACTTCGATTCACGTTTCGTTGGCATAATAACCTCCCTGTTTTGAGTAGAGTAATTGCGGTAAATCATAAACCACAAAGATATTAAAGAAATAAAGATTAACAATTCTTGAAAGATATTTCAAGACCTAGTTTACACACCCTACCCGTAGGGATGCAATATTGGTAAGATTTATTGATTGATTCCTGATTTTACCAACATATCGTCCCTAACGGGACGAACATTTTTAATCGTAATCGCTTTCTACCAAGATGTTGTCCCTATCGGGACAGAAAAACGAACATTCACCGCGACTGAATAGTTACTTTTTTTTAACTATTCAGTCGTTTCCTCCGAATGACCACCCCTAGCCCCTCCGAAGGAGGGGAATCATTCCCCTCCTTCGGAGGGGCAGGGGTGGTAAAAAATAAACTTCAATCTCCGAAAAATTCCA
>JAIROD010000329.1 GCA_031257725.1 Planctomycetaceae bacterium
TTGGTCATTCGATGGTAGGCAACCGCTCGCCGAGCGGTTTTTACTAACTCATGTTACGCATTGGTTTGATTTAACGCCGTAGGCGTTTTATGTGAATAACCGCCGGTTTCAACCGGCGGAAAAACGCCCCCCTAAACTTAACCCCTTTAGGGGTTGCACTAAAAAATATCGATCAAATGGTAACTGTCTATTTTAATTTTCGTAAATTTGTTTACGAATGGAAATTACATGGTAGGCAACCTTTCACCGAAAGGTTGCGCCGGTTGGTTTATTATTCGAGTTGTACGCGGTTGGTTTTTAATTTCCATCTGCAAACAGGGGCAAGTCGGCGAGTACGCCGACGCAATGTTTCGGCGAAACTTTGCCTACCTTCCTCGACGGAATAGTTAAAAAAAATATTCCACTGATATATTACAAGTTTTTTCATTTCAAGTTAGAGAAAAGGTCTAATATAGAAAACCTCAGTGAAGAGATCGTCTTCGACAAAAATTCCAACTGACATCCTTGAAAAAGAAACGTTTCAAGGTAAACTGGTTCACTCTCAAACGCTTTTCGGATTTTCATCGTGAACGATTGCTTTGATTTTTCATCGTATCTATCGTTTGGTACGGTTGATTTTCTATTTATTTTTTACTTTTTACCCTCCATAAATTACCTAGTACAACTATATTATGAAATCACACAGTACGACAATTTTAACGGTTCGCCGGCACGGTAAAGCGGCGATTGGCGGTGACGGTCAGGTAACGCTTGGTAACTCGATTATGAAATCGGACGCCAATAAAATCCGTAAACTCTTGGAAGGCAAGGTCATTACAGGATTTGCCGGTTCAACAGCAGATGCTTTTGCACTTCTTGAACGGTTTGAAGCCAAACTCAAAGATTATCCGTCGAATATCCCCCGCGCTGCAACCGAACTCGCCAAAGAATGGCGAACCGATCGCGCACTTCGCCGCCTGGAAGCAATGATGATTGTTGTTGATCCAACTTCCACATTGTTACTTTCCGGCAATGGCGATGTGATTGTTCCGTCGGATGGTATTTTGGCAATCGGCAGCGGCGGCAATTACGCAATGGCAGCAGCAAAGGCTCTTTTGGCAAAAAGCAATCTTACCGCGTCGGAAATTGTTCTGGAATCACTCAAAATTGCATCGGAAATTGATATTTACACCAATTCAAATATCGTAATCGAAGAATTAAACGAGCCGTAATACTCGCCCCTAATATTCAATATTCAATATTCAATACTCAATATTCAATACTCACGCCACGCCAAGCATGAATCAACCGTCCGAGCAACGTTATTACGATCAACCGGTACGTCGGGAAACATTCGGCGGTCTTACCGTTGAGGGGTTTTCGCGTGCGGCAATGCAGACCTATTGGCGGATTCCTGAGTTGAAACTTGGATTTGATTTGGGGTCGCAACCATGGTCGTTTATGGGAACTCCGTATTGGTTTGTTTCGCACACACACATGGATCATCTGTTAGCACTTCCTGCGTATATCGCCCGAAGACGCATGATGAAAATGGAACCTCCGACTATTTTTATGCCCGAAGAAGCCATTACAACCGTGCGTCAACTCTTGAGTATTTTTTCACGGTTGGATCATGGCTCGTTGCCTTGTCATCTTAACGGCGTGAATCCGGGTGACGAAAAATTGTTATCGAACGGTCTTATTGTTTCTGTGGTGAAAACGTATCACACCATTCCGTCAGTCGGATATATTGTTTGGGAACGCCGTAAACGTTTAAAAGAAAAATACCGTTTGTTAAATGAAATGGAAATTCGAAATCTTGCAATCTCCGGAGTGGAGGTTTCGCGTGAAATCCGTATTCCCAAAGTCGCCTATCTCGGAGACAGCCGTATTCAGGCATTGGATGAAAATCCGGTCATGTTGCAAGCGGATATTTTGATTATGGAACTTTCCTTTGTTGCCAAACGTCATCGCGGTGAACGAATCCATAAATACGGTCATATTCATCTTGATGATCTTGTTGACCGCCAACAGCAATTCCAAAACAATACAGTGATTGCTTCCCATTTTAGTACACGTTATCTCGATATTGAAATTGAAACAACCGTACGCCGTCGTTTGCCGGATATGCTCAACGGACGACTGGTTCTCTGGTTCTAACAGAGCATCGCTCATAATTCAATTTTTCATTTTCTGCCTATTAATTAATAAATTAATAAATTAATAAATTAATAGTTAACGACGGGGTTTACCCCGTGTTTTTTGGTTAAGCCTAACAACGCGGGGCAAGCCCACGCCGTTAACTTGCGGTAAATTCTGAATTATTTATTAGAGATTCCCAATGGAAATAATTCTTGGTTATGATCATCGGGTGTCCCTGCCTCAAAGACACGTGTCCCGGACCAAAAGACACGTGTCCCTAACCAAAAGACATGTGTCCCTAACCAAAAGACACGTGTCCCTAACCAAAAGACACGTGTCCCTAACCAAAAGACACGTGTCCCTAACCCAAAGACACGTGTTTTTATGTGCTTTGTGTTCCAATAACATTTAAGTTATACTGTAAACGGGTAGAAATTGGTTGTTTTATTTGCAATCTCCCCCAAAGTTGCCTACCTTCCTCGACTGAATAGTTACGAATCTGTTTTGAGTAATTGATCTTGACCTTATGAAATCAATTCCGTATTCTTCTTCAAGCAATTTTTTTCATTTTTTCTCTATCATCTAAAACTGTGCTTCGTGCTATAGAACTTGCCGGATTTAAGAGTTTCGCGGATCGTACCCGATTGGAATTCGAGGACGGTGTCTCTGCAATTGTCGGACCCAATGGATCGGGAAAATCGAATATTGTCGATGCAATTAAATGGGTTCTTGGCGAGCAGAGCATGAAGAAACTACGCAGTAATGAAGCCACTGATGTTATTTTCAACGGCAGTGCTGACCGTCCGCCAATGAGTTCCGCCGAAGTGACGCTGACTTTCGACAACTCAAAGAAAATTTTTAGTCTTGACACCCCCGAAGTTCATATTACGCGGCGTGTTTACCGAAGCGGCGAAGGGGAATATCTCATCAACCGGCAGGCAACCCGTTTAAAAGATATTAAAGAGTTGTTGAGCGGAACCGGTCTCGGAACACAGGCTTACAGTATTATCGAACAAGGCCGGGTTGAATCGTTATTGCAAAGCACTGCGGTTCAACGTCGGGTTATTTTCGAGGAAGCCGCCGGTATCAGCCGGTTTAACGCCAAAAAACTGGAAGTGCAACGACGGCTTGAACGGGTTGAGCAAAATCTGGTACGTTTAGCCGATATTGTTTCGGAAGTCGATCATCAACTCCGTTCCGCACGGAATCAGGCGGGAAAAGCGCAACTCTATCGTCAATACACCCAACGCCTTCAGGAATTGCGGATTCAATCCGGTTGGGTCGATTACTGTCAACGCAACGCAACGTGCAAAGAACTTCAGACGGAAGCCGACAACTTAAACCAAATTGCCAACTCGCTCGCTACCGAACTTGAAGAACAAGAAAAGAATCTGAATAATTTTGTCACCGAGATTGAACAGGTTGATCTGGTGATTCGTCGTTTCGAAGGCGAAATGGCGGCAACACGGGAGCGCATTTCCGGTGAAGAATCGACGATTGAACTTCAGTCCGCCCAAGCCGAAGAGTTGGAAACAGAAATCATCCATCACGGACGGCAACTCATCGAACTCAATGTCCGAAGCGTTGACATTGAAGAAATGATGCATAAAACCAACGACGATATCCGAAAGGCAAAACGTTCTACGGTCGATATTACGGAATCGTATCAAAAACTTATTCGGCAAGGCGAAGAGCTGACTCTGTTTTGTAAAGAAAAGCAAGAGGAAAAAGATACCATCCGCAAGGAAATCGAAACAAAAAACAAGCAAAACGCGAAACTGGCGGGTTCCATCAGCGGTTTGGAATCCCGACTCGCAACTCTTGAACACAGCAAAGAGCAAAATACAATCCGGTTGGAAAAACTTAATGAGCAAAATCTGGAACTCGAACAACACTGTAACACACTTCACAACTCTGTTGACAATTTAGAAGATTCTGTCCGTCAGAAACAAATTCAACTTGAAGAAGCCCGGCAACGGAAAAATAACCGTGTGCAACAATTAACGCAACTAACTCAAGAATTATCGGATCAAAAACAAAAACAAAGCGGAATGCGCGAACGCATTTCCGTACTTGAAGAGTTAATCCGTAAAAATGAAGGGCTTAATCCCGGAGTGAAGGAGGTGTTGCAACAATCGCATGATCCGCAAAGTCCGTTCCGTCATGTTTTCGGACTTGTTGCCGATTTGTTGCGTGTTGATGTCGAAGCCGCTTCACTTATCGAGTTGGCTTTGGGAACAAACGCTCAATATGTTGTTGTTTCACCCAAAGCGGAACTCTTTCGGCATGTCGAACGTAACGCGGTTCATTTTGCCGGCCGTGTTGGTTTTATCTGGCTTGATCCGTCACAAAAAGAAACGCCGTGGGGGAAGGATAAAGGATTTATTGGACGTGCGGGCGTTCTCGGACGTGCGGATCAGTTTGTCAATGTTGATCCGAAATTCGTCCACCTTGCGCAACGTTTATTGGGACGAACATGGATTGTTGAGAATATTACTGTTGCGCGTCAACTGTACAAAGAAAGCGATGACCGGACAAATTTTTTAACTGTTTCCGGCGAACTGTTAACGCCGGACGGAGCGTTGATTGTCGGACCGCCGAATACGTCGTCAGGTTTGATCACGCGGCGGAGTGAACTTCGGACGCTTAACGAACAAATGAATCTTTTAGATGCTGAAGTTGCCGAAAAGGAAATCGCAGTTGCTGTTGCCAAAGAACGTGTTGCCGGAGATGAAACCGATGTCGAAGAAGAAACACGGGAACATCAAAAAACTGTTACGGAATACGATACGCAGCGTCTAAAACTTTCCGCCGCTGAAGAACGTTTTCGACAAGGACTGGAACAACTTCAACATTTCCGCACCGAAATCGAAAAACTTGATACGCAAATTCATCGTGCTGCGGAAGAACTGGAACAGACAAAATTGTTGCGTGAAGAACTGAATGAACAACTGGCAGCGTTGGAGATTCGGCAGATCGAATCGAAACAACAACTCGAAGAGTCGGAATTACATTACGCCGAACACCAACGGAAAACAACTAATACAAAAATTGAATTAGCCAAAAGTGAAGAGCGGTTGGATTTTCTCAAAGAGCGTGTTCGGCAATTTGAAGATCATCTTCAGGAACGCCAAAACATGTTGGCGGAACACCAACGCCGTTGCCAATCGCTCAAAGAACGCCGTGAAGGGATTTTGTTGGCCATTCTCCGTATTGAATCATGTTTGGCGACATTGTATCTCAAAAAGGAAGCGATGACCCGCGACGCTGCCGGTTCATATCAAACCCGACAGGAATTGAGTGTTAAACGAACAAAGTCACGGACGGAACTGAAACGATTACAGCATGAACTCCAAAAAACCAGAACAAAAGCCCATGCCAAACAACTCGAACTGGAACGTTGTCTCCAAGAACAAAAAACGCTCATCGACCGAATGCAAGAAGATTACGGTATTGATATTACAAAAATGAGTTACGGGACTTCCGTTGAAAATAAAAACGAAACAATTTGTTCCGAAATTCCTGCGGAAGAGCAATCTGCTGATGAATTTCCCGTTACGGAACAATCTGCTGATGAACTTCCTGTTGACGAACAATCTATTGATACATTTCCCGTTACGGAACAATCTGCTGATGAACTTCCTGTTGGCGAACAATCTACTGATAAACTTCCTGCCGATCAACAACTTCCATCGCCGGGGGATTACCAAAAGGAGATTGAAGATTTACGTACAAAATTACAACGTCTTGGCAATGTCAATCTTGAAGCGATTGAAACGTTGGAAAACTTGGAAACTCGTTACACGACGCTTTCCAATCAGTACAACGATTTAACCGGTGCGAAAAAATCAATTGAAAAGATTATTGAGAAAATCAATACGGAAAGTCAACAGTTATTTGAAGAAACATTTAATGGTGTTAAACAACATTTTCATGAGTTATTCCAACATCTTTTTGGCGGTGGTCATGCTGATCTTGTGCTGGAAGATCCGGAAAATATTTTGGAGAGCGGGGTTGATATTATTGCGAAACCGCCAGGGAAGGAGTTGAAGAGTGTGATGTTGCTTAGCGGCGGTGAAAAGACATTAACTTGTGTTGCGCTTCTTCTTGCGTTTTTCCGTTACAAGCCGAATCCGGTTTGTATTCTGGACGAATGCGATGCGGCTCTTGACGAGGGCAATATTGACCGATTTGTGAACGTTATTAAGAAATTCCGTACCGCCACACAATTTTTAATGATCACGCATTCAAAAAAATCGATGGCGGCGGCGACAACAATTTACGGAGTAACGATGCAGGAGTCGGGAATTTCCAAACCGGTTTCCGTACGTTTTGTTGATGTGGACGAAAACGGAAACTTACTCAAAGCCGCATAACCGGCGGTGAAACACCGTGCCGTCGGCGGATATTTTTAATAATGGGGCATCTCTAAAAATACCGTAACTATTCAGTCGAGGAGGTAGGCGACCTTTCGCCGAAAGGTCGCAATGGTTGGTTTATTATTCGAGTTGTACGCAGTTGGTTTTTAATTTCCATCTGCAAACAGGGGCATTGTCGGCGAGTACGCCGACGCAACCTTTCGGCGAAAGGTTGCCTACCACGACTGAATAGTTACTTTTTAATAAGGTAATAAGGTTTGGTCTTTTATTGGTCTTTTGGCTACTAAGGTTGTTTTGTTTAGAAAATAAGGTTTTTTTGAACTGTTTTTAAGTTAGCGAAAAGGTCTATTCTGAACTGTTAAGGCAATACCGCACAAAACAAGATCGGGAAATAGGAACAGATTCTCCGATTCTATAAAGAGTGAGAGACCGATTTGAAGATGTTCCGCATCGCCGCCGACCAAAAAAATCGGAACACGGCTCGGTAATCCGGTTTCCCGCAACGTGGTCTGAACCAGTTGGTGAAACTGGCGGATTGCCCCAATCGCTCCCCAATAAATTCCGGCGGCTAATGCTTCTTCGGTGTTCTTGCCCGGATAAACAGCAAATGAAATA
>JAIROD010000286.1 GCA_031257725.1 Planctomycetaceae bacterium
ATAGATGGGACGCAGGGGACATAAGGAACAATGGAGTAATGATCCTTTGGTTGCAGCGATGCCGTGATATTATTTGCCCCCAAAGACGGAGAGAGATTAACGATTAGTTAAAATATGCCGTGAGCGGGCAATTTTTTTATATCCTCATTCTTTTTGACACGATAACCCAAAGATAGTGATTGCCCCTATAATGTAAAAATATGAGGGGTGTCGATGGTGTTCATGGAGGGATTGCAAACGGATTATAACTAATGGTTTCGTTGCCGCCGTCATTGGATCGTCGTGTTTTGGAGACAATCGTTCGTGAAATCGTGTCGCAACGGTTTTCAACATCGTCTGATACCAACACAAAATCCGTTAAGCCGGAATTAATTGTCAGTATTTCGGCAAGACATGTTCATTTGACGGATGAACACGTTCAAATATTGTTTGGACGTGAACGGTTGACAAAGATGAAAGACCTGTATCAGGAAGGATTCTTTGCGGCTGAAGAAACGGTTATGGTCGTCGGTCCCCGAAAACGAATGCTCCCGACAGTACGGATTCTCGGTCCCACTCGCTCGGAAACACAAGTCGAATTAGCGTTCACCGACGCAATCTCACTCGGTATTGATCCGCCTGTACGTGAAAGCGGTAAACTGGAAGGCTCGCCCGGTTGTGTTTTGGTGGGACCTAAAGGTGTGGTCGAATTGAAAAAAGGGGTGATTCGGGCTGAACGCCATGTTCACATGGGTCCTTCCGACGCTGCATTTTATGGCGTTAAAGACAAAGACCGTATGAAATTACGTGTTACAGCCGGTAATTGTACAACAATGTTTGAAAATGTTTTGGTTCGGGTGGGCGAAAAAATCAAACTCGAAGTTCACCTCGATACCGATGAAGCAAACGCCGCTGATTTGGAACATGCGGCTAGTGTCGCGTTAATAGCCAACAATAATCATAACTAATAAATCAGTAGCACTTTTCGTAATATTTTCCCGTTGACTATTAACAGAACAGTTCGTAATTTTCGTATTTCCGTAATTAACGATTTACGGTTTACCATTAACTTTTAATTATAAATTATCATTACAAAAATGGCAAAAGCAATTGAAGCGTTGGGAATGATTGAAACGAAGGGATTTATTCCTTTGGTGGAAGCGACGGACGCGATGGTTAAGGCGGCGAACGTTGAGTTTCTCGGCTGGGACAATGTCGGAAGCGGCATGGTCAGTGTTTTCGTAACCGGTGACGTTGCGGCGGTGAAAGCGGCAACAGATGCCGGAGCTGCCGCAGCAGGACGAATCGGTGAAGTGATTAGTGTTCAGGTTATTCCACGCCCCCACAATGATATTGCTAAAGTGCTTCCGGCTTCCGTTGTAAAAAAAGCGGCAGGATAAAGCAGTTAATAGTTTATAATTAATAGTTAATAGTTAATATAGTTAATAGTTGGATATTTTTTACGTTAATCGTAGGAAATAAATGTACATTACTTACTGTAAACTGTTCATCGTAACTATTATTTATAAACGATTCACAATTAACGATTAATTATAAACATTAAACTATAAAAATACGATCATGCAAGACGCAATTGGATTAGTTGAAACAAAAGGTTTGGTCGCACTCGTGGAAGCAACAGATGCGATGGCGAAAGCGGCAAACGTACAAATCGTTAAACGGGTTCAGATCGGCGGCGGTCTCGTAACAACAGTTGTTCGCGGTGATGTCGGCAGTGTCCGTGCTGCCGTCGAAGCCGGAGCCGGAGCCGCTCAAAGTGTTGGAGAACTTGTTGCCCAACATGTCATTGCGCGTCCAGCCGAAGGATTGGTTGCCGCCTATCTTAGTTAGGGGACTGTTTTTAATTATTAACCGACAGTTTGTAACAAAAACATAAGCCGGTTATTGAATAGGTTCAACAACCGGCAACATTGTCGGGTAAAACTGCCGATTAACAGCGAACTTCCCATGTATGTTCTTGTTGCAAATCTTGGATCGACCAGTTTCAAATATTCGTTATTTGATATGGATAACGAAAAGATTTTGGCGAAAGGGCGTGTCGAGCGAATCGGCGAGGTGTTGAGTCCGGGAATGGTCGAGATCAACGGGGTGAAACGGGAAACCAATTTTCCAGCCCCTGATCATGCTGTTGCGGTTCGGTACTGTCTTGAACAATTGGCGGAACCGAAGGTCGGTGCGGTTAATAACGTTTCTGAAATTGCCGCGATTGGTTTCAAAGCGGTTCATGCGGCTGGTATTTCCGGTGTTCGCCGTGTCGATGCTGAATTGCTCGACGCGATGGAAGAAATCAACGATATGATGCCGGCACACAATCCGCCGTATGTTCGAGCAATGCGAATTCTTGCACAAAAACTGCCGGATATTCCGCTTGTTGCGGCATTTGAAACAGATTTTCATCAGACAATTCCGAACAGAAACCGATACTATGGTGTTCCGTTTGAATGGGCGAATCAATACAATATTATTCGCTACGGATTTCATGGCGCGTCGCATCGTTATATTGCGTTGCGCACTGTGGAACTTTTAGAGCGTAACGACTTAAAAGTTATTTCGATGCATCTTGGCGGTTCCAGCTCACTTTGTGCGATCAACGCCGGTAAAAGTGTTGCTGCCAGTATGGGGGCGAGTGCGCAAACCGGTCTGTTTCACAATAACCGTGTCGGCGATTTCGACCCGTTTGTCATTCCCTATTTGATACGGAAAACAGGAAAAACGCATGAAGAGATTTTGAATATTTTAGCAACAAAAAGTGGTTTACTTGGTTTAAGCGGAGTAAGCGGTGATTTGCGCGACGTGATTAACGCTGCCGAAAAAGGACATGAACAAGCCCGTCTTGCGGTGGACGTTCTGATCGGAGATATACGAAAATATCTTGGCGCATACCTTGTTGAACTGGGCGGTGCTGATTTGTTAGTGTTTACCGGCGGTATCGGCGAACACAATAAAACGGTACGAAAAGAAGTTTGTTCCGGACTTGAAGTGTTTGGTATTATCCTTGATCCGCAGAAAAACGCCGTTGCCGAAGGTGAAACCGCTATTCACGCTCCAGAAAGTAAAACTCAAATTTGGATCGTACCAACCAACGAAGAACTTATTGTTGCAAGACAAACAAAAGAGTTAATAGTGAATAGTTACGCAAGCGGTTGTAACGGACTATTTTAATTCAACAATTATTGTAATAAAAAAACTATTGTTCAACTAAATTTAACGAAATTCTTTAGTTAACAACGTGGGCTTGCTCCGGTTGTTCGACTTAGCCTGACAACATGGTGTAACCCCCGTCGTTAACTATTAACTATAAACTATAAACTAATAAAAGTGTTTATTGCCAAAATTGTTGGTTCTTTGGTTTCGACGCAAAAGGTTGATTCAATGATTGGACAAAAATTGTTACTCATTGAACCATACCGGTTGAACGAGGAACGTACCGCGATGAAAACAACCGGTCGAACATTGGTTGCGGTTGACACGGTTGGAGCCGGAGAAAATGAATTTGTACTGATTGTACAAGGTTCCAGTGCCAGAAATACGCCGGAAACAAAATCGTTACCGGTGGACGCAACAATTATCGGAATCGTCGATTCCTTACACGTCGATAAACAAAAAGTAATTTTATAATATTTAATTAAAAAGATCATTCATGGAGGAATTACTGTGCAAAATCTAAGCGAACCCGTTATTCGAAATATTGTTGAAGAAGTCATCAACCGAATCAGCCGGTTGGAAACTCCTGTCGGTTGTCCGGGAAACGCGGCACATTTTTCGTTACCGATTTCGGCAAGAAGTTTTCGCGGTTACAACGGACTTTTTTCCGATCCCAACGATGCCGTAGCGGCGGCTCGCACGGCGTTTGAAGAATTACAAACCCGGACAATTGCGGAACGAAAAGAGATTCTTTCCATTATCCGTCGTATTGTTATCGAACAAAGCGTTGAGCTTGGTACGTTGGAGTTAAACGAAACAAAAATCGGTCGTCTTGAACATAAGATTGACAAATTAGTTGGTCTTGGCAAAAATGCTCCCGGTGTTGAATTTCTCAAAAGCGAAGTTTACAGCGGTGATCACGGATTGACGGTGATTGAATTTTCACCGTTTGGCGTTATCGGAGCAGTTTCACCGGTAACACATTCGTTGCCGACCATTGCCAATAACGCGATCAATATGATTGCGTCCGGTAACACGCTTGTTGTCAATCCGCATCCGAGCGGTAAAAAAATTGCCGCTGAAGGAGTTCGGCGATTTAATGAAGCGATTTTTCGTGCGCACGGTATTGACAATTTAATTAACGTTATTGTCGAACCGACAATGCAAACGGCGGATGTGATTTTCAAACATCCGAGTGTGAATTTGATTGTTGTAACCGGCGGTCCCGGAGTGGCGAAGGCGGCGTTTTCACAATCAAAACGGGCGATTATTGCCGGACCGGGTAATCCGCCGGTGGTGGTTGATGAAACGGCGGATCTTGACCGTGCGGCACGAAGTATTATTGCCGGTGCTTATTATGACAATAATTTACTTTGCCTTGCGGAAAAAGAAGTTTTTGTTGTCGAATCAGTGTTTGAACCAATGCTTAAAGCGATGGAACGTGCCGGTGCGGTTCGGCTTAATGCCGCTGAAACAGATTTAATGACACGAAAAGGAATTGTTCAAACCGGTGAAGGTGCAGCACGACATGATGTTCCCAGCCGTGATTTTCTTGGTAAAGACGCACGAGTTCTTGCTACGGGAATTGGTAAGAATATTTCGGACGATATTCCGCTTTTATTTGGCGAAACAGATGAATCCAATCCGTTTGTAACAGTCGAACAAATGATGCCGTTCCTGCCGTTTGTCCGTGTTCGGGATGTTGATGAAGGAATTGCGCTGGCGAAAAAATATGAACATGGTTTTCGTCACACAGCAATCATTCATTCAAATAACGTACTCAATATGACCAAGATGGGTAAAGTAATGGATACGACCATTTTTGTTAAAAACGGTCCGAGTACTGCCGGCAATGGCGGAGGCGGTGAAGGTTATTCGTCTTTTTCAATAGCGGGACCAACCGGTGAAGGAATTACAACGCCGTTGACTTTTACGCGGCAACGCCGTTGCGCTTTAGTGGACAGCCTGCATATTTTAGAAAAGTAACCTTTCGCCGAAAATCCGCTATGTTTATGTACAATATTTGTAGTAATTAAAATGAGTCCGTTTGAAATTGGTATGATGGTTTGTTTTGGAGTGAGTTGGCCCTTGTCCATATTAAAATTATGGCAAACAAAACGGAGTGACGGTAAAAGTTTGGCATTCGGCAGTATCGCGTTATCGGCTTATATTTTCGGAGTTTTACATAAATGGTATTACAATTATGATCTTGTAATATTGCTTTATATGTTCAATATGCTGATGATCATAATCGACATCATGCTGACCGTTAAATACAGAAACAAAATTGTTTAGTAACGAAAAGATTTTTAACAAATGATCAGCGGTAAAGTGATTGGTACGGCAACAGCAACAATAAAACATCCGACGTTGGAGGGTTGGAAGTTGTTGGTTATTCGTACAGATATGGAGCCGTATATTGCGGTTGATCATTTGGGTGCGGGAATTGGCGATGAGGTGATGATTACCAGCGACGGTAAATTTACGTCGGAACTAATCGGTACCAAAGTAACACCAATTCGCTGGTCGGTTATTGGAATCACGGATAAAAAAAATCGTAACGGTCTATTTTAATTTTTAATTCTGTAATCGAAAAATGACGTAATATATCAGTGGAATTTTTCGGAGATTGAAGTTTATTTTTTACCACCCCTAGCCCCTCCGAAGGAGGGGAATGATTCCCCTCCTTCGGAGGGGCTAGGGGTGGTCATTCGGAGTAAACGACTGAATAGTTAAAAAAAA
>JAIROD010000363.1 GCA_031257725.1 Planctomycetaceae bacterium
ATTACAATTCCTATTCATATTTCCGTTTCGATAAATTGCACACAAAATCCATGCTTCCGAAACCGGTTTCGGAAGCATCGGTACTCCGTAATGAAAATCTTCAGCAATAAAACCGTTGAGCATTGATGTTATTTTATCGTTCCATTCCTTCTTATCAGTTGTATTGGAATCACGAAATAATATTGCAACACAATTCTTGTCTGTTTTAGTTTTGATAAATGTATTCGCTGCAACTGCAAGCGTTCTTGCATCTTCAAAATGGTATCGTGCAGTGATTTTTACTTTGTAGCCCGGTATTCGAACGGATTTTTTTGACGGACGTAATGTAGTTTTTATCCGTTCCAATTCCGCACTGTCCACAAAAACAACAAGCTCATTCGTAATAATTGAATAATGACAATGTTGTTCAATTATTTTGTCCACAAGATAAGTCAACGGACCGCAACGGTAATCATTACCATAACAAAAACCTTCATGCGTACCGGTTCCGAAATCTGTTGCGCATTCGCCGCTCAATATAACATACATAAATTGTCCTCAACTGTTAATCGGTGTTGTTGACTGATACTGTCGGATTTCCATATTAAAATGAGTGAGGTTAGTATCAGCGATGATTTCACCGGGACCCAACATTTTCAGTTTCTCGTTGACAGACGGAATAGAAAAAAAAGGAATACAACGAGTAAAACCTTCCGGTGTTTTGTAAAAATATTGTACAGTTTTTCTTGCCAAGTCATCTTCCAGATAATTCAGAAACAAAGGACTATGGGTTGTTACAACTATTTGTTTATCGCTGCTTATTAGTTGATCTAACAGGAACTCAATTATTTCTTGATTGATACCGTTTTCAATTTCATCAAAAAGAAGAAAAGAAGAATCTGATTCCAGTTGCGATAAAAAAGCGATTAAACGCAAAATACCATCATTGGCATGATAAGATACAAATTCGAGTTTGTCCGAAAATTTTTCAACAAAACTTAATATTTTGGTTTTACCGGAGTAATCAAAAGAATTTACTTTAATTGTATCAATTTGCGGAAAAATATTTTTCAATTTTGCCAAAATATGAGAACGTTCCTCTTCACCAATCTGATCATAATACGACGCAAAAAATTCACCGGAATTTCCTATCGAATCAACAGGCGATATTGAAGGCTGGCGTAACATAAACGGTATCAATAAATCAAAAGACCGAATACTAATAACGAATTTTCTTACACTGTCAAATATTTTATTAACTTCCGGTTCATTAAGCGAAGAAAGAATCGAACCTTGATACTTAAAACGAATTCGTTCATTGTCAATTACTTTTTCGTTATTTTTAGTCAAGGTATAATATCCAAAAATTCGCTGGTCATTATCAATATCTTCAAATGTTCTATTCCTATCCTTATAATCACTTTCAACCTGTAGTGTATAATTGTCAAAATGAAAACATTCTTCAAAACAGATCAAGTGATGAAAAATTGCCTCCCAATATCCTTCTTTAATTTTTCCATTTAAATTATCGTGCGATATAAACTCTACACGGAATTTGAGCGTTTTGATTTTGTCCAATGGTGTTTGAATCATATCCCAATTGTGTTCATCAAACCAGTGTTTCATATCTCCCTTCATTAATTGTGATAGAAAACTAACGAATTGCAGGAAGGTTGATTTTCCTGAACCGTTTAGACCGACAAGACAGTTGAAGTCGGCAAGATCAATTTTGAAATCAACCAGCGACTTAAAATTGTTGACATAAATACTTTTAATTTTCATTTGTTTTATTTGTTGCCGTTAATAGTTTTGGATTGTGGATTTAGGATTGGCAGTCATTATATTTTACGGCGGTTCATTGTTCAAGCACTTCAAGACGGTCTTCAAGGGGAGCGTTTTCCGTTTGTGGACGATGTTCTCTTCACTCCCGTTAAGGGGCGACGGTCAATTTCAGGGCGAAAGAATTTCGTTTTTTCAAAGAACACGCTTCGTAACTGTCTATTTTAAACACGAAACACACTAAATTTCACGAAACACACTAGTATCTATTCAGTAGAGTGTATTATCAGCTCATGTTACGCATTGGTTTGATTTAACGCCGCTAGGCGTTGTTCGGTTGTTATAGGGAGTCGCCGAATGCGGAACATGAGTTAATAGGTTAAAAATAAAAAATTGAATTGAATTATTAGAGTTACCCTGTTGGCTATAAACAGGAGCGTCCGCTAAAAATTAAAGAATTGCCGAAAAGAGGACTCGAACCTCCACCCCGTGTTAACAGGACTAGGACCTGAACCTAGCGCGTCTGCCAGTTCCGCCATTTCGGCAAAATATTATATTAGAGTTGCAAGATGTTCCTGTTATCAAATGATCAATATCATAATTCCAATAACAAAGACTCCTTCTAATTTATCATATTCAAAACGTTTTAATAGGGGGGGATTAATCAATAAAATTAATCTTGGGGAATCTCTCATCATTCAGAATTTACCGCAAGTCCACGCCGTTAACTTTCGGTAAAGTCTGAATGATGAGAGATTCCCGATGATTGGTCAATAAAGTAATAAAGTTTTTTTGCTAAATAGTTTGGTTAGGAAAATCAGGTTGGAAATAAGGTTAGGGAACAATCGCAATACCTTTTCGCCATTTATATTGAATAGACCTTTTCTCTAACCTAACCAAACAAAATATCCGCAATTTAGGCAATCACCCCATACCGCGTTGGGGGTAACAATTCCGTCGTTTTAGTACTTGCTCACCAAAGTACGCACGGATCGATGACGGAATAGATTCTACGCCATCCTCATTTTTATCGTTTTTGCAGTTTTGACCTTTGATCCGGCGAGTCCTGCAAGTCCTGCAAGGACGATACTTTATTAACCGTATGCTTTAGCTTACGGTAAAAGAAGACCACTTACTACATTTACTATTTACTAAAAAGTCCCGCATGGGACGACACTTGAACATCGTGACCGTTTTCAAGTGTCGTCCCTGCGGGACTTGATGGTGTGTAACCGCCTAGACCGTAAGCTAAAGCATACGGTTAATAAAGTGTCGTCCCATGCGGGACGGAATAGTTACCGTTTGTGCCATATTTTCGATGTTCGAGTAGAGGTAGAGAAAAGGTCTAATAATTACATCATCAGAAAATGGACACTGAAATATTACAAAATTACGAAAGCGGCAATTTATTAATCGCGAATAGTATAATTGCTCAAAGCATACATCATACGGAGCAGGTTTGGTTTTCGTAAAGCCATTGTTTCGCAAAATGGCGGTCGCAAAAGGGAATCACATCGGAGTGTTCCATACTCGACGGTTCGCCCTTACCGAAAATCACCACCGAATCACCCTCCACCGCTACAGAAAGTGCCCAAGCAATCGCCTCCGCCCGCTCCGGCATGATTTGAACTCCGTTTTGTAGGGTAAAACCCTTGCCAATATCACAAATCGCCGTTGCCGTCTCAAAATTCAAACAGTCCGCAACAGCAGTGAGAATAACAGAATCGGCTAATGTTGACATCGTTTTGCCAAACTGTAAACGTTTCGCCGGATCATGGTATTCCGCCGCCCCAAACACACAAATCAATTTGCCCGCCGTTACTTCCCGAACCGTTCGCAACACCGCCGCCAATGAATCCGCCGTCCGTGCCGAATCAATATAAACATTAAAATTTTGCCCACACTCAATCCGTTCCATTCGACCGGGAATATTTTCAACCCGCTCAATCCCTCGCACAATTGTTTTAATATCAATTTCAAATCCAATTCCCAACGCAGTAGCCATCATACAGTTGTAGATAAATTCATCACCGATAATTTTTGTCCGAAATGAAACCGCTTCCGTTCCCGCAGTAACGATAAATGTCTGTTCTCCCGAAAACCGCTCGACAAGCATAGAACCCACTTCCGCCTGATTTCGAATCCCAACAGACAACAACGGTTGGTCAATCAACGGTATAATCGCCTCGCTAATCCGATCATCAATATTACAAACCGCTAAGGCTTTTTTCTTGGCGTACTTAAAAATTCCAAGTTTACTTCGGCGATATTGTTCTACTGTTTTGTGAAAATCAAGATGATCGCGTCGAATGTTGGTCAAGCAAACGGCGTCAAATTGAATACCGCCAAGCCAACCGTTAGCAATCATTCGGCTGGACGCTTCAATAACGACATGCGTACAACCGTTCATTGCCATCCGGTCAAGCCAAACAACCAAGTGATCAGGGGGCATCTCCGATTCCGTGTGGATATGAAATCCCTGTCCGTCGAAAATTCCAAGTGAACCAATCAATCCAACCTGAAATCCCGCTTCGGCAAACATGCCGGAAATCAAATATGATGTTGTTGTTTTACCGCTGGTTCCGGTAATTCCAATCAGTTTAAGCGATTTACCGGGATAATCACGGACCGCATGGCAAAATGCGGCAAAACCTTCGGTGACATTCGGAATGATAAAATACGGCACCGAATCTATTCCCGGTACCGGACGCTCCGCAACAACAGCGGAACAACCATGATGGATTGCCAAACCAACAGATTCTTCAAGAATTTCGTCTTCTTCCGACAAGGCAAAAAAGACATCACCGGGTCGAACTTCATCAGGATCAGCAGAACAACTCTTCGCTTTAACGTCGCTTTCAACTAATTTTAACTGATGAACTTTTTTACAAACACTTTTAAGTGTTTTTTTCAATGAAACGGATTCCGTTCCTTTACAACAGGCTCGCATCCTTGCCCCCCTGTGATAATGAATAGTTGGTGAACAATAATACCTATAAAAGGTGAATCACAAAACTGTCGGACAACTTAACTAATTCCATGTCCTGTTGTCCAACCTTTCACCTGTCACGACTATGCGTATTGTTCCCGATTTGACCATTTCTGTCAATCTCAATTTCCTCGTTTTTTAAAATCGCTAAAAACAAT
>JAIROD010000459.1 GCA_031257725.1 Planctomycetaceae bacterium
TTTTTTAGTACAACCCCTAAAGGGGTTGAGTTTAGGGGCGGTACTTTGCCGCCGGTTGAAACCGGCGGTTATTCACATAAAACGCCTACGGCGTTAAATCAAACCAATGCGTAACATGAGCTGATAATACACTCTACTGAATAGATACGTTTATTTTTGACCACCCCTGCCCCTCCGAAGGAGGGGAATCATTCCCCTCCTTCGGAGGGGCTAGGGGTGGTCATTCGGAGGAAACGACTGAATAGTTAAAAAAAATATTCCACTGATATATTACCGGCTTCCCTATTTATCGTTCTGAAGCCGGGATGTTTTTTCGTAACCTTCCGGTTGCGGCACTGAAGTTGCGACTCTGAAATTGCGGTTCTGAAGACTGCCGCCATGGAACACGCGATAACCCTAATCGCATTACCCCAAAACAACAAACGCTCCCGTAAAAACAAACCGTTACGCCGTTACGTTAATTTTCTTCGATTCCCCGATAACCTCCCATACCGCCGGAACCTAACGCGTTCACAGCAGTCGGATTTTTAATGGTTTCCGCTTCAACCAAATCAGTGTTGACCGTCCGAATGATCATATTGCCGCTCGGCTCCAAAACCATCACGCGACCAGGTGATCTCAAATCAGGAGCCTTTTGCGCCGCTGACGGAACTTTGTACAACGGTTCACCGCCTTTCATGTCAAGAACAGAAACTTCGGAAACAATATCAAGTTGTTTTCCGGTTGTTTTCGGTTCCGTTGTTTTCGGTTCCGTAGTTCTTCTTGATGGAGATGGCGGTGTTCGGCGTGCTGTTCGTCCAGACGGCGGTGAAATACTACCTTCCATATCAGAACCAGTGGTTTGTTTTTCCAACAGAGGATTGGTTACATCTTGACGTTTATAATTAATCGTTGAACCGCGATAAACCCGTTCCTTCTCAACATACCACTCCGAACCATCCGCCAAATCAAAATGAACCGCCATAATACTTGCCGCCGGTTCCAGCCAAGGTTGTTTCGTGTCCGCAGCAAAAACATTGGTCGTTAGCACACGAGACTCCAACGGAATTGTTACCATATTGGACGGCGCACTAAATTCCGTAATAAGATACGGCTCCTTCGACAACGTTTCATCTTCCAGATAATTAGGCGCTAACCTGTAATTAGGATTCGCAAGATAAAGCCGAACACGGTAACGATAAGTTTTCCCAGGTACAACATTGAAATCTAAAAACCGGAAAAGATAATTATTAACCTGAACCGGTTTAATTTCTTCCTCTTCCGGTTCCTGAGCATTCCGCCGTATTCGTCGATTCCGTCCCTGTACCGTACTTCCGTCCATACTACCGGAACCCGTTGCTCCTATTCGGCTTTCGGAACCGCCAAACGGATTATCCAGAATGTCTTCCGGTTTAATATCAAACATTTCTTTGCGTAACTGTTCTCGAATTTTTTCAGTCTGTTTCAATTCTTCCATCTGAGAATCAGTGAGCATCGGAATAAACGGCGGATGCGCCACCTCTTCACTGAACTTTTTCGTAACCGGCGGAAGAGGATAAGCCATCGGAAATTTACCGGGAACCTGCGGCGCAAAAAAAGTCGGGTCAACCGGATCAACCGCATTACCACTCCATAAAGAACGCTTTTGCAAAAATTCCGTGAGAAAATCCAAACGTTGCCATTCCAGTTCCCCCGAACCGCGACCGGGAACAACTTCTGCACGTTCAACATCGTACAGAATATACATCGGCATATCACGCAACGCATCCGGTAAAACACTGGACGAAAATTTATCAACATAAAGATTCAGTTGTTCTTTAATCGGAATTAAACCTGTTACAATCGCCCAACGTTCGCCAAGACGCGAACTAATTGAGGTACTGCCGCCGGTTGTGGTTCCGCTTTCCGCCGCCCGACCCGCCAACAACGGAGACGACGGATTAACCGATACCGCACCAAGTCCCGCCTGAGCCTTCAAGTCTTTAACCGTAAACACATTCACCGCACTACGCTTGGTTTTCTCAGGAAAAAGCGACGGCAACCACTGCGTTTCAGTACGATAATACTCCGACCGGATTTTGGCTTTGATCCAAGTCGCTTTCACATCATAAGTTATAATCGAAACTCCCTCGTCAACCGCCTTACGTTCACTGGTTTTGATCGTATTATTGGCGTTATCGGCTGCCTTAACCAATGCATCCGGTTGCCAAGTAAGCGGTTCATATTGTGTTCCAAGATAAGCAATATAAATTGCTACCGGAATCACCAAAATCAGGATTATCTTTTCAATATTCTCCGTAAAGAATAATCCAATATCAAATTTCTTTTTTTTATTTGGTTTCATTGTCGTTTTTTTATACAAAAAAAAGGGATTAACGACCAAAGCCGAATTAGGCTTTTTCGGTCTTATTGAACGGTTTGATTACAACAAAAATCATTTTTAATACCCTAATACTTTATACTTCATACTTTATACTTTTCAGTGAGAGACAAGATATTCTTCAAATTCCGCTAAGGTCTCACATTCATACGCTCGGTCAAAAAGTGAATCCAACACCGTTAAATCCGTATAAGAGTTAACGGTATGTGAAACGGATTCAGGTATTTTGTGAAAACGATTGTTAAGCAATCTAAGAACACCTTCGATTTTACCTTCGATTTTACCTTCAAGTTTACCTTCAAGTTTACCTTCGATGTACATTTTTTCCAGGGTTGACGTGACCATATTTACGATCTCCTTTCTGTTTAAAATTTTTGAAACGTTATGCTTTATACTTTTCAGTGAGAGACAAGATATTCTTCAAATTCCGCTAAGGTCTCACATTCATACGCTCGGTCAAAAAGTGAATCCAACACCGTTAAATCCGTATAAGAGTTGACGGTATGTGAAACGGATTCAGGTATTTTGTGAAAACGATTGTTAAGCAATCTAAGAACACCCTGAATTTTACCTTCGAGTTTACCTTCGAGTTTACCTTCAAGTTTGCCTTCGAGTTTACCTTCGAGTTTACCTTCGAGTTTACCTTCGAGTTTACCTTCGAGTTTACCGTCGAGTTTACCGTTGATGTACATTTTTTCCAGGGTTGACGTGACCATATTTTCGGTCTCCTTTCTGTTTAAAATTTTTGAAACGTTACTAACAACGACGTCTTTATTGATTTCAGTGGTTGCTATCGTGTAAAGGGCAATTGAGTTTAGCCAATTTTTTGTTCGCGGGTCGGTTTTGATTTCTTCAAAGTATCCGACAATTCGTTCCAGATTTTCCGGCAACTTTCCTTCCGAATACGATTGTAATGTATCCAAAAGTGCCATCAATGCCGGATGTCCTTGCAACGTTTGGCGTTGAATCTTTGACAAATCAATCATGATGACCTGAAACCACAACACCTTGCCGTCCACGCCTTGCGGTACTGCAATCAAATCCTTTATTTGTAATAATTCATCCCATGAAATATTGCCGTGATAAAGTATCACGACAACCGGATAGGGAAATTTACCGCCTTCGGTAACGGCGTTTTCCGGATCAGCCAGCCATTCCTCATAAAATTCCAATATTTTACGTAAGCAATGAAGAGAATAGAGTTTAACTTTTTTGGATTGATGTTCGAAAAACAGGAACACTTTAGAGAATTCACCGTTTAGGAACTTCACGGAAAAACGCAAGTCGCCAATAACTTCCTGCAAATGATCGTCTATCGTTACCGGAGATTCACACTCCAACGCGTTGAGATCAAGACAAGGAACAAAACCTGTATTGTCGTAATGTTCCAGCAGACTCGCCATCAATTCCCGATCAATAAGGAAATATCGTGCAAGTAAATCATGCGGATGAGCAAGTTTGAATTGTTCCAATAGTTTGGGAAATTCCGTCATAAAAAATATTTCGTAAAATTTGTTGTTGTTGTTGTCATAAACATTCTGAAACATTCTGAGTATATCAGGGATTCGTTTCTGTTGCAAGTTCATCTTGTTGCTGTAATCCGCCGTGTTCGACCGGATTGAAAATATTGATACAACCGTAAATCTCAATTGGAATGGCGTTTGTTCCGTAAACACCTCCGATACTGTCGATGCGTACTTGTGTATCGTCGGCGGTTGTTCGTCCACTTCCGGCTGACCCGCCGTAACCTCCTCCGCTTCCTCCGCCATCGCCCATATCGCCGCCTCGCCCCATACTTCCCGCACCCATACCCATATCACTACCGCCTGCACCGGCACCGCCGGCGGCAACCGAAGCATCGTAAGCTCCCAGATCAAACGGTTTTGTTGCTGCCGGATTGATTCGCACCCACAAAACATCAATCGGCATGGAACAATTGGCACAGTTTACAAGAATTTCCGGTATTCGCCGTTGGTCAACAATTAAACGGAGACAAATCGGCATTCGTTTGAATTGATCGAATGGCGATTTTTCTCCTGCTTTAAGCGGTTTTGCTTTATCATCGACATAACGATTATTCATTTTGATGGCAATAACATCTTCCTCTGTTCGTGCAACCGTAATTCCGCCAACCCCGCCGCCGGAATCATCCATTGAAGAGGACGGCATTTCAGAACCCGTCATTGAAGACTCACCGCTTGGACTACTGAGCCGGCTCGAAGACCGCGATGCCAACGCTGCCGCCGCCGCTTGACCAATTAACAGGTTTTCAATACGTTTGACCACCGCGTTGTGGGGACCGGTTGCTTCGGTGTTGGATTCTTTGATCACGGAAAGAAGAGCATGATAAACCCAAAGTTCTTCCTGAGCAAACCAGACTTCATTCGATTTCGGAAGTTTTGCCCATGAGGAGGTTACTGTTCGTGTTTCAGGATTAGGCCAATCAACCGTTCCGACATAACGATAAATTTCTTCACCGTTGAGACCGAGCGGAAGAGCGGCTTCAGTTGTTCCCATGATATTCGTATCAGACATTCCGCTTCGACCCAAATCTCCCCCGCCGCCTCCGCCCATGTCTGATGAAATATGAGCGGCAGTCGCGGTGGTGTTTGGTTCTATCTCTTTCCATTCTCCCTGATCGTCTTTTTGTTGAACACGCCGCCGATCAACAAAAACTTCAAGTTTAGGAAGATAGTCTGACACAAAAGTAAGATAATGTTCACGGGCATTGATGGTCATTTCATCAAAGAATTTCAATTTTGAAACCTCTTCACTAAAGTTGCCTCCGACATCTTCAGGCCACAAATTCCGTTCACGTTGATCTTTTTCAAGCGTTGTCCATGCCTGCATCACCCGAACCCGCAACTCCTTACTACAATTTTGGATATCGGTGATGGTGATTTCATTCGGATGACTTCGTTCCGCAATGATTCCTTCGGTTGTTTTTTTGGTATTTTCCAAAACATTTTTGCGGTCATTAAACGCTTTGGTAATACTAGTTACCGCCGAGAAGGTGGTAAAAGCCGGAAAAAGCAAGCCAATGGGAATACAGACCCAAAAGATATACTTTTTGACGGTCTCCAATGAAAATTCTGTTTTTTTAGCCATAATATTGAAAGTTGGTAAAAGTTAGGAAAGGGAACCTT
>JAIROD010000312.1 GCA_031257725.1 Planctomycetaceae bacterium
CACTTCCTGTCACTTCCTGACCAGTTTTGAAACCGAACCTTTTACAAGCAAGTAAACACAAAAAAAAGAAAAACAACCAAAGTATTTTACATAACTCCAAACACCATAAAAGGTTACGAAACAAGCAACTTTCCAAATCCCTCTGAAAATCACGATGAACAATGAAAAAAACGCTTATACGCCAAGGGGGTTGCCTACCTTTTGATTATTGACCTGATGATGAATAAACAAGAGGTAGGCGACCTGATGAGTATTTCCTGATAATACATAATACATAATACATAATACATAATACATAATACATAATACATACGGAATAGATACCAAAATCCTCAACTTAATGCGTATGGGGACAATCTTTGCGGTTACCGCCAAATAACAACCGCTTTCTTTGGGTTGCGGTTAAACCGAAATTTTTACCGGAAAACTCCCCGATGGAATTTTTCGCGGGATTTTGAACGCCCCGTTGTCAACATCAAACGTATGCGTTATACTAGGCAATCCTTATTAGGGAACCTTTTAATAAATATCATTTTTACTATTCACAAATTTTTGCAGATTGTTGTTGAGATTGTTTTTAAGTTTTCTCAAAATCTGCGTCAATTTGCGTTCATTTGTGGACAATCATTTTGTTGGTTGTTGAGATGAAAATGGAATAATGAGAGGGACTCTAGGTCAAGTATTTTATTTTTCACCCCCATTTTATTGAGATTTATGAAAATATCCTGTGAACGAGATAAATTTGCTCAGGCGTTTCAACTTGCAGCGTCTGTGGCAGCAGTTCGTGATGTAAAACCCGTACTGCAAAATGTTAAAATCAAAGTGGAAAAAAAAGGAGTTCTGCTGCAAGCAACCGATACCGAACTTGGTATCCGACTTTTCCTCGACAATTGTGAAACAATTGAAAAAGGCGAAGCAATCCTGCCAACCAAACGACTCAAAATGATTCTTACCGAAAGCTCGGAAGAAAAACTGCAAATCGAAAGTGATCAGGACAAAACGGTCGTCAGTGGAACACGAAGCCGCTTCACTTTGACCACCCAACCCCCCGATGAATTTCCAGATGTTGAAGATTTTTCAGAAACCGCCTACCATGAAATTCCGGCAAAATCTCTGCGCGAAATGATTCGCCGAACATTGTTTGCAACTGATACCGACAATGCCAAATATGCTTTAGGCGGCGTGTTTTTCGAATTAATTGACGAAAATGCCGCGGTGGTGGCTACTGACGGTCGCCGGTTGGCTTATCAGTCGGGACATGTTCAGTGTGTCAATAACCATAAAGTCGAAACGTCAATCTTTCCCGCAAGAACATTGCAATTGGTTGAACGTGCTCTCAGCGATGACGAAGAACCGGTTAAAATTGCCGTTTCTACAAATCGAGCATTATTTCAGTATAAAAATACTGTTTTCTTTACGCGGTTGGTTGAAGGACGGTTTCCACGTTGGCGAAGTATTATTCCGGAAAATGAGGGACGAACACAAATTGATATTTTGTGCGGCGCTCTTTTTTCTGCGGTTCGACAAGCCGCTGTTGTCACCTCAGAAAAACAACCCGGCGTTCGTTTCGTGTTTGAAAACGGCAAACTGGAACTTCTAGGGCATGGTTCGGAAATTGGCGATTCTTCTGTCGAATTACCGATTTCCTACACCGGATCAAAAAAAGAACTGAAACTTGATCCCAAATTTATGGCGGACGTTTTGAAAGTACTCGAACCGGAAAAAAATCTGTCGCTCTTTATCAGCGACGGCGATCCGTTCACAATTCAAACCGATGACAGTTATATTTATATCGTTATGCCGTTGTCTCAGTAAACGGATAATCGTGAATTTTAACGACATCAGGGAGAAATGGGACATTAGGGATAAATGGGAATCTCTAATCTAATAATTCAGAATTTACTGAAAGTTAACGGCGCGGGCTTGCCCCGCGTTGTTAGACTTAACCCAAAAACACGGGGTACCCCCCGTCGTTAACTATTAACTATTAATTTATTAATTAATTAATGGGTTGAAAATAAAAATTGAATGATGAGACTCTATAAAATATTTTTTGATAAAATATTTTATAGAGTCTTCAAAAAAACTCTAAGGAGACTTTTATGACTATTTCACGTCGTCATTTTCTATCGGCATCGGTTTTAACTGCCGCCGCCGCATCGTTTCCAACTCCGGCAATTTTGGGAGCGGAAAAAGATAAAAAATATCGTGTTGCTCTTGTCGGTTGCGGCTGGTGGGGAACCAATATCTTGAATGCCGCTCTTGCCTCGAAAACAGTAGAACCGGTTGCGTTGGTCGATGTTGATAAACGTCAACTCGAAACGGAATTGAAAAATGTCAAAGATAAAACCGGTTCCGAACCCAAAACTTTTGGCGATTTTCGTGAAATGCTGGAACAGACCCAACCGGATATTGTTATCAACGCTACGCCCGATCACTGGCACGCTTTGATTACAATTGCCGCCTGCAACGCCGGAGCACATGTTTATGTTGAAAAACCAATTTGCCATACCATTAACGAAGGAATCGCCATGGTTAAAACAGCACGGGAAACCAATCGTACGGTTCAGGTTGGAACTCACCGCCGTGTTTCACCGCATAATCAGGAGGCAATGGAATTTCTGAAAAGCGGTAAACTTGGCAAAATCGGACATGTTCGGGCGTTTGTCAACTATCCCGGCGGAATTGGTCGGACAATACCGGATACTCCGGTTCCTGATGGTCTTGATTGGGATTTTTGGTGTGGACCTGCCCCGTTGCTTCCCCACAACCCCCGAATGCACCCAAGAGGTTTTCGACAGTTTATGGAGTTTGCCAACGGACAAATCAGCGATTGGGGAATCCATTGGCTTGATCAGGTTTTGTGGTGGTCGGAGGAAGAACAGTATCCGAAAAGTGTTGCGTCCACCGGCGGGCGTTTTATTCTTGAAGACAATTCCAACTGGTATGATACGCAACACGCCGTTTATCAATTCGACAAGTTTGATTTGGTTTGGGAACATCGGCTTTATTCGGGAAATCCTCCTGAAAAACATAATATTGGTCTTTATTTTTATGGTACAAACGGAGTTTTGCATTTAGGTTGGCAGGATGGTTGGAGTTATTACCCAAACGGAACCGGCAGAGAACCCGCCGATCACGGTGAACCCAAACTGGACAAACCGGATGACCAAAATATTGCCAATCTTTGGGCTGATTTTATTGAGGCGATTCAAACGGGACGGAACCCCATTGCCGACATCGAAAACGGGCATCGCTCCACAACATTGGCATTGCTTGCCGTCCTGTCCCTAAAACTTGGACG